>CBFHCK010000197.1:0-5368 GCA_965653955.1 uncultured Spongiibacteraceae bacterium | reverse complement strand
GCCGCCGAGCATTTGATCGGCGAGGTTGAAAATATCGTAGCGCGCGCTATCAGCGACGGTGTTCGTTATGGTGTCGAGATCGATGGTGTTGTTGTCGGCGTACAACAATAATTTTTCGATTTCCTGCGCACACGCGAGCAAATTGCCTTGTACACGCTCGGCGAGTAATTGAATGGCATCGGGCGTTGCGCTGACGCCGCGTGCACGCATGCGTTGTTCAATCCAGCGCGGCAATTGTTGCGGTTCAATCGGCCATATCGGAATCGTGATACCCGCGCCATCAACGGCTTTGTGCCACTTTGCGCGCTGCGCGCTGCTATCGAGTTTGCCGCACAGGATCATCAGCACGGTGTCAGGGTTGGTATTCGCGCAATAATATTCGAGCGCGGCGGTGCCGGCATCACCGGGTTTGCCATTCGGCATGCGCAATTCAATTAATTTTTTATCGGCGAATAGCGATAGCGCAGACACTTCGTTCTGGACGGTCTGCCAATCGAAACTGTTGTCGACGTGATAAACCTGCCGTTCGGTAAAGCCTTGTTTACGACAGGCCGCGCGAATCGCATCCGCGCATTCCTGCACAATCAGCGTTTCATCGCCGGAAATTAAATAAAGCGGGGATAGCGATTGCGTCAGATTTTTTTCGAGCTGATCCGCGCGCAATCGCATGATTATTGTGCGGGTTGCTCGTCGGAAGTCGAGGGATTCTGTTTCTGTTGCGCGGCCTGTGGATTTTTCGCAAATGCGCCCAGGCGTCGCACCACTTGGGTAGCCAATACCTGGTCCATATCGGCACGAATCAATTTTATATCCTGTGATGTGGTTAGCGCGTTATCCGGATTGTTGGTGACGGTGCGGCGTTCATCAATCGTCTGCGGGCCGAGCACACGCTTGCCCGATTTATCCAGCAATTCGAATTCGACACTTGAGGTGATGCCGTACTCGGCAGCGAGACCGCGTCGGTCGAGCGAGATGATGCGCTGTTCGTTACTGGGCGTTTTCAAGATCAGCTGATAATTAGCCTGCGCCAGATACGGCGTGATTTTCGTATCAGAGTTTGTCAGTTGATAACGGAGTGCCTGCCCGAGCGAACTGTTCGCCGCGCTACCGCCGATATAAATCGGCTGCAACGAACTCGGCAGCCACGCGTCGTTGCGCAAATGAAAACCGCACGCGGCAATGGCGAGAAAAGTGAATGCGATACCGCAATGTCTGATTATTTTTTTCATCAAATTTTTCACCAGGTATTTTTGCCAGTTATTTCACTGCGAAAGTGACCAGTTTGCCGGGAACGACTTTGCTCATCGCAATGGCTTTACCCTCGATAAATTTCTGAATATTTTCCTGCGCGAGTGCGAGCGCGATGATTTCATCATTCGTCGCGTCGGCGGCCACAGCGATTTTGCCGCGCACCTTTCCGTTGACTTGCACAACCAGTTCGATACTGCTGCGCTGCAATGCGCTGCTATCGACTTGCGGCCACGGTGCATCGATCAATGAGCCGGTGTTGCCGAGTTCGCGCCACAGCGTGTGACAAATATGTGGCACGATCGGTGCCAGCAATACGATTGCAGTTTGCAACGCTTCGCGTTCGATGGCGAGCCACTGATTATTGCGCTCGGGCATTTTTTGCAGCTCGTTGCTCAATTCCATCACGGCGGCGATTGCTGTGTTGAACGTAAGGCGACGGCCATAATCATCGCTGATTTTTGCGATGGTTTCGTGCACCTTGCGGCGCAGATCGCGCTGCGCGTCGTTCAGCGCATTCACATCGAGCGGGGGTGTATTGCCAGCGGCGACATGCGTATGCACCAGCTTCCACAAACGCTTCAAAAAGCGATGCGCGCCTTCGACGCCGGTGTCGGACCATTCGAGCGATTGCTCGGGTGGCGCGGCGAACATAATGAACAAGCGCACCGTGTCGGCGCCGTATTGCTCGATCAATTCCTGCGGGTCGACGGTATTGCCTTTCGATTTCGACATTTTGCTGCCGTCTTTCAGCACCATGCCCTGACACAGCAATTTCTCGAACGGTTCGTCGCAATCGAGCAAGCCTTCGTCGCGCATCAATTTGTGGAAAAAGCGCGCGTACAACAAATGCAGAATCGCGTGTTCGATGCCGCCGACATATTGATCGACCGGCAGCCAATAATTCGCCGCGGTTTTATCGAGCATGCCGCCATCGAAATCGGGACAGGTGAAGCGCGCGTAATACCAGCTCGATTCCATGAACGTATCGAACGTATCGGTTTCGCGCTCGACTGCTTCGCCGGCGAGTTCGTCATTGCGCCAGTCAGGATCGCGTTTGATCGGCGACGAGACACCATCCATTTGTACATCTTCGGGTAGCAACACCGGCAATTTATGTGCAGGCACCGGAATTTCGCCGCCCTGCGGCAAGTTGAACATCGGAATCGGCGCGCCCCAATAGCGTTGTCGCGACACACCCCAATCGCGCAAACGGTAATTCACTTTAATGTGGCCGGAATTTTTCGCTTCGAGATCTTTGGCGATGGCGTAGAACGCATCGTTCGATGTCAGGCCGTCGTAATTTTCCGAATTGAGCAGAACGCCTTTATCGACGAACGCGCCGTGCGCGAGATCGATCAATGCGCCATCGGCTGCCGCGATCACTTGTTCGATCGGCAGATTGTATTTGTGCGCGAATTCCCAATCGCGCTGATCGTGCGCCGGCACTGCCATCACCGCGCCGGTGCCGTAATCCATCAATACGTAATTGGCGATCCACACCGGAATTTCGCGGCCGGTGAGCGGATGCAGCGCTTTCAGCCCGGTATCCATGCCTTTCTTTTCCATCGTCGCCATATCGGCTTCGGCGACCGATGCGGTTTTGCATTCCTGAATAAATGCCGCGAGCGCAGGGTTATCTTTGGCGGCGGCGTGTGCAATCGGATGTTCGGCCGCAAGGCTCACGTATGTCACGCCCATCAATGTATCGGGACGCGTCGTGTAAATTTCAAAGCTGTCGGCGACGCCGGTAATCGGCTGCAGTAAATCGAAGCGCATCTGCACGCCTTCGCTGCGGCCGATCCAGTTGCGCTGCATCGTCTTGACCTGTTCGGGCCAGCCGTCGAGCGAATCGAGCGCGCCGAGTAATTCGTCAGCGTACGCCGTGATCTTGATGAACCACTGCGGAATTTCCTTGCGCTCGACTTTGGTGTCGCAGCGCCAGCAACAACCGTCGATGACCTGCTCGTTGGCGAGTACGGTTTCATCGTTCGGGCACCAGTTCACCGCCGAAGTCTTTTTGTAGACCAGGCCTTTTTCATACAGCCGCGTGAAGAACCATTGTTCCCAGCGATAGTAATCCGGCTTGCATGTGGCGATTTCGCGCGACCAGTCGTAGCCGAAGCCGAGCCGCTGTAGTTGCCCGCGCATGTAATCGATATTTTCGTAAGTCCATTTCGCCGGCGCGACGCTGTTTTTCACCGCAGCGTTTTCGGCAGGCAGACCGAATGCATCCCACCCCATCGGTTGCAGCACGTTTTTACCCAGCATGCGCTGATAGCGCGCGATCACATCGGCAATCGTGTAGTTGCGCACGTGGCCCATATGCAGCTTGCCGCTCGGATACGGGAACATCGCCAGGCAATAATATTTATCGCGACCGGGCAGAACCTCGGCGCGAAAGCTCTGGTTCTGCTGCCAAAACTGCTGGGCCTGCTGCTCGACAAGTGCGGGCTGGTAAAGCTCTTCCATTGGGAATATCTGCCGGAAATGATGAACTTGGGGCCTCCGCGCAAGGAGGCGATAAACGAGGGCGGGATTCTATCAGCTTGGCCAGAGCACGCGAAGGTTGATGGATGCGCGCAAAGATTGATGGACGGGGTTGCAAAAGCTGGATGGGGTTGCGTATTTAGCGGTGCGCGCGGAGTGCGCTTCACCGCATCTTGCGCACCTTGAACGTGCGGCCTTTGATTTTGCCGTTCGCCAGACATTGCAGCGCTTGATTCACGCTGTCGCTATCGATGGCGACGTAGGCGTGGAAATCCGAAATATCGATTTTGCCAACCGCGCTGCCGGCGATGCCGCCGGGGCCGGTCAGTGCGCCCAGAATATCGCCAGCGCGCACTTTGTCTTTTCGTCCGGCATCGATTTCAATCGTCACCATTGCGGCGGCGATTTCCACTTCGCGATTCGGACGCAGCGCTTTGAGTTCGGCGAATATCGCCGGGCCTTTTTGATAAGTCTCGATAGCGCTGATGCGATGCGCTTCCGCTGGCGTGAACAGGCTCAGCGCGAGCCCTTCGCTGCCGGCGCGCCCGGTGCGGCAAATACGATGAATGTGTACTTCGGGGTCGCGCGACAACTCGTAATTAATCACCGCCGCCAGGTCCTTGATATCGAGACCGCGCGCGGCGACATCGGTGGCGACCAGAATCGGAACGCTTTTGTTCGCGAAACGCACCAGCACCTGATCGCGCTCTTTTTGTTCCATATCGCCGTGCAATGCCAGCGCGGCGAAACCGCGCTGCTGCAACGCGTCGGCAACTTCCTGACACTGCACCTTGGTATTGCAGAAAATAACTGCCGATGCCGGCCGGTGATGCTCTAACAGCGCAATCAAAGCGCGACTGCGCTCGCCGTCGACTTCATAGAACAGTTGTTGAATCTGCGCTGCGCTGTGCGTCGCTTCGACACTGACTTCGACGGGATCGTTTTGAAACGAAGCGCTCATGGCTTTGATGGTGTCGGGGTAGGTCGCCGAAAATAACAACGTCTGCCGCCGTTTCGGTACTTGATCGATGATTGCATTGATCGAATCGGCAAAGCCCATATCGAGCATGCGGTCGGCTTCATCGAGCACCAGCGTATGCACATGCTGTAAATCGAGTGTGCCTTTACGCAGATGATCCTGAATGCGCCCCGGCGTGCCGACGATAATGTGCGCGCCGTGCTCGAGCGAGCCGATCTGCCGCCCGATCGATACACCGCCGCACAATGTCAGCACCTTTATATTGTGCTGATAACGCGCCAGTTGCCGGATGTCCTTGCCGACCTGATCGGCGAGTTCTCGCGTGGGACATAGCACCAGCGCTTGAATGCGAAACGCGCGTACATCCAGCTTATAAAGGAGGCCGATGCCGAAGGCTGCGGTTTTGCCGCTACCGGTTTTGGCTTTGCCGATCAAATCCCGGTTTTGCAGAATCCACGGCAGGCTCTGCGCCTGGATCGGCGTCATCTGCGAAAAGCCGAGACTGTCGAGGTTATCGAGCATTGCCGGCGGCAATGGCAGATCGATAAATGGCTGGCTGGTGGTGTTCGGTGTGGGCTGGCTGGGTGTCGTCATAGCCGCGCATGGTCTTACCCGGTGCGCAATAAAGCAAGCGATGCGCGACGTCAGTTG
>CBFHCK010000196.1:0-5376 GCA_965653955.1 uncultured Spongiibacteraceae bacterium | reverse complement strand
ACCTTGGAGGAAGTCAAAACTCTCTCTCTGCGTGAGAAGCTTCAAATCATGGATACGATTTGGGAGGATCTGCGCGGACATGTGGAGGAGTCAGACATTCCTCAGTCACACAAAGATCTGCTCGATATTCGCCGCGCGCCATTGCGCGACGGACTCGCACCAGCGGTCATCGACGCGATTGGTGAAACGCTGGCGCGCCACGAACAGGTGCTGGTGTTTCTGAATCGATGCGGTTTCGCACCGACATTGCTATGTCACGATTGTGGCTGGATCGCCGGCTGCGATCATTGCGACACGCGCCTTACCGTACATGTTAGAGATCGACGCCTGCGCTGCCATCACTGCGGATTCAGCCGTGCATTGCCGTCGACGTGTCCTCACTGCAAAAGCCCACGGCTCGATTTTCGCGGCCCGGGCACCGAGCGTCTGGAATTGGCGCTGACGCAATTGTTTCCGCAGATGCCGGTGGTTCGCATCGATCGCGACACCACGCAGCGCAAACACGCCTTGCGCGATAAGTTGGCGACGGTGCGCGAAGGCGAGCCGTGCATTCTGGTCGGCACGCAGATGCTCGCGAAAGGTCATCATTTTCCCGATGTCACGCTCGTGGTAATGGTCGATATCGATGGCGCGTTGTTTAGCGCCGATCTGCGCGGGCCGGAACGCATGGCGCAAATATTGACGCAGGTTTCCGGCCGCGCCGGCCGCGCGCAAAAACCCGGCCGCGTGCTGGTGCAAACGCATTATCCCGATCACCCACTGATCGCCGGTCTTGTGCGCGATGGCTATGCGGCGTTCGCCCGCGAATTACTCAACGAGCGTCGGCTGCTGGGCGCGCCGCCGTTTGCCTATTTCGCCTTGATTCGCGCCGATGCACGCGATCTGACCGCCGCCGAGCAATTGCTTGCGGTATTGCGTGCGTGCATCAACGAGCCACAAGTGATGGCGATCGGTCCATTGCCGGCGCCGCTGACCCGGCGCGCCGGTTTGTTTCGCGCGCAATTGATCGTCAGCGCGCCGCAGCGTCCGCTGCTGCATCGCGCGCTGCGCGAGATGATCAAACAGGCGGATGGATTGCCGCTCGCCCGACAGGTGAAATGGTCGATCGATGTCGACCCGATCGATTTTTCCTGATCCTCACCGAGCACCGCCAAATTGATAGCGCGGTTACGTTATGACAAGCTGCGCGCGCTTTTCGCACGAACAAAATATCGAAAATCCAAACCTAAAAAAGGATGTCCGTCATGACCCACTTTTTCCGAGTTTCATCCGTGGTCGCGCGCATTTCTTGCTGCGCCTTGTTGTCCGGATTTGCGTCGGCTGCGCTCGCTGCCGGTACCGACGAGCAATGGGAGATCACCACCAAAATGGAAATGGCGGGAATGCCGATGGCATTGCCGTCGCAAACCAACAAAGTGTGTTTGCCGAAAAATCGCAATTCGGATGAAGGTTTGATTCCGCAGGATAAAAACTCCGATTGCAAAATGGATGACATGAAACGCAGCGGCAACAAAACTACATTCAAGATGAGCTGCGCCGGCAAGCATCCGATGACCGGGAATGGCGAAATCGAAAATAACGGCGATAGCTATCGCGGCACGATGCATATTGTCGGCAAGATGGAAGGCGAAGATGTCGACATGAAGCAGTCGTTCTCCGGTAAACGCATCGGCAGCTGCACGTACGAAGATCAGGGCAAAAAGTTTGCCGCCATGCAGGAAAAGATGACTGCCGATATGTGCCGTCAGAGCATCGATAAACTCGAATACCGCGTCTTCGATAACAGTGAGCTCGCACAACAGCAATTCGCGGTGTGCAAACCGTATAAAAAAGAATTCTGCGAGCGGGTGAAAAAGGTCGCTGCCGATATGCGTTCGCCGGCGGGCTTTCGCACTACCGTCGAAAAACAGCGCGAGTGGAAAGAATTGCTCGGCACCTGCGACATCGCTGCCGACGCATTGCTCACTGATGTCTGCAAAAAAGGTCAGGACGCGAAGGACTGGAATTTCGTCGCCGAATATTGCCCGGTTGAAGCAAAAGCGCTGGCTGCCGAACATTGCGCAGGTCGCGATTACACCGCACAAATGGTGGGTCCATACGGCGCGTTGTGCAGCAAATATGCGCAGCGCCCGAACAATGCCATTCCGACCAAAGACGATCTGATCAAAAGCGGTGTCGATGAGGGCGTCAACAAGCTGAAAAAATTGTTACCGTTCTAACTCGTACTCATCGACGGCGAGCGCTGGCAGCATTCGGCGCTCGCGATTCTCATGCCCCGCTTTCAATCTCCCGCACTGCCACCGCTAACGTTTTCGCTTAGCGGCGCATTGTTATTGTTGTTACTGCTGAGCGTTTATGCGAATGGCCTCGGCGGCGCATTTCAATTCGATGACTACAACGTCATCGTCGATAACGCCGCAGTGCATTCCTGGCAAGCGTGGTGGCAGTCGATGCCGGGCATTCGGCCGCTATTGAAATTCTCTTACACGGCGAACTGGGCGCTCTCCTCGAATCCGTTTGGATTTCATCTCGTTAATCTGCTGATTCACAGCGTTGCGGCGTTATTGGTATTGCGTCTGGCGACAACGCTGTTCGCGCCTTCGAATAATTTCGCCGTTGCTGCGTTATTGGCAGCGATGCTGTTCGCGCTGCATCCGGCGCAAACCGAGGCGGTGACATATATCTGCGGACGTTCGACGAGCCTGATGGCGATGTTTTATGTCGGTGCACTATGCGCAGCGTGCAGCGAGCGTTTGGTTTATCGGCAGTGGCTCGCACCGCTAATGTTCATCGCCGCCATGATGAGTAAGGAAACGGCGTGGACGCTACCGTTCGCGGTGCTGTTGCTCAATGCGTTTCGCAGCATTAGCTGGCGCGACAATCTGCGCCGTGTTGCGCCACTGTGTTTCGCGTTGCTGCTGATGGCGCTCGCAATTGTCGCCACGCCTGCGTATCGGCGCATGCTCGCGCACAGTCTTTCGATTCGATCGCTCGCGGATAATCTCGCGCTGCAGGTCGATGGCTGGTTTTATTTGATCACTCAGCCATTATTGCTGCTACGTATAAACATCGATCCCGATTTAGCGACGCAACCGACTTTCGAAAGCGGATGGTGGCTGCGTCTTGTTGCATTGCTGTTGTTGATGGCGGTGGCGTGGTGGCGGCGTCGCAGCTGGATAGGCTTTGCTCTGTGCTGGTTATTTCTGCATTTGCTGCCCACTAATTCGCTATTGCCGCGCAACGATATTGCGAATGACCGGCAGTTATACCTCGCGTTAATCGGGCCAGCCCTGTGGTGTGGACGCGCCTGCATCGATGAATGGAACCGTCGCGCAAGTCTTGCATTGGCATTTACGCTGTTGATTGCGTTTGCGCTGACAACGCAGATGCGCAATCGCGATTATCGTGACGAAATCAGTTTATGGCGCGCCACCTCGCGCTTATCGCCCGACAAAGCGCGCGTCTGGAATAATCTGGGCTATGCCTATCAGCAGCAGGGTTTCACCGTTGCTGCGATAAATGCGTATCGACGCGCGCTGGCCCTCGATGCAAATTACACGCGCGCACGAATCAATTTGCTGCTGCTCGATTCGAACGCGATGGAAATTCCGCGATCAACCCCAACGAATTGACGAATTTTGTGGCGAATCACTACAAATTTCCTAAGTTTTTTATTTTAAAACTTGCGTCTCATTCAAAAAGCATCTGAAATGTTAGCAATTTTGGTTTCTAGCGATTAAAGGGGGTTCCCGCCCCGACATAATAAAAACACGCTAATCATGTGATGGGTTCGTAAATGAATAAATCAGCACTGCGCTGCCTGTTGTCGTTTTGTTTGTTACTGACGCCGTTCGTCAGTGCCCAGGCCGCTAAAACGTTTAATCCCGATGCCGCCGCTGCGCTGGTAAAAATCGAGGGTGAAACCGTCTGGGAACAAGCCGCCGACGAGCGTCTGCCGCAAGCCAGTATCACCAAGGTAATGACCGCGGTAATGATTCTGGAAAAGTACCAGCCCGACGCAATCGTCAAAATCACCGCTAAATCCGCCGCTGCGCGCCCGACCAAGATCGGCCTGCGCGCTGGCGATCGCGTGCGCTTATCCGATCTGCTGGCGGCGGCGTTGGTGCATTCCGCAAATGATGCCTGCCATGCGCTCGCGGTATGGCATTCGGGCAGCGAAGAGAAATTTGCTGAACGCATGAACGCGCGCGCCGAAAAAATGGGGCTGCGCGATACACATTTCGTCAATGCTTGCGGGTTTGACGCCGAAGGCCACTACAGCACCGCCCGCGATGTCGCAGTGCTCGCCGAGATCGCAATGCAGAACCGCACATTCCGTCGCCTCGTTAATAAACAGCAGATGGTGATTCGCACCGTCGATGGCAAACGTAAATTCGCCTTCCGCAGCACGAATGCGCTGATCGGCAAATATGAAGGGGCGATGGGGGTGAAAACCGGTTTCACATTCAAGGCCGGCCCTTGTCTGGTTGCCGTCTCTGAGCGCGGCGATACGCGCGTGATGATCGTATTGCTGAACGCGCGTAACCGCTGGCCGAACGCGCGTCAGATGTTCGATCTGGCGTTCGAGCAGTCGGCCCGCCAGCGTCAGGAGCGCGTTGCTTCGCACCACGTCGCGCCGGAAACCTCGCCGCTGTAATCCTCAATGCCGTGCCGTTCTGGCGCGGCAATTCCCTCGTCGTCGATAAATCGGGATAATAGCGCCCTTGCGCGTGCAGCCCGCCTCACGCTTGTCCCCATTGCTGAACAACGCGGTAAACCACCGAATGAAAACTCACGTTGCCGACCTGATCCGGCAAGCGCTCGCACAACTGCAATCCACCGGCGAATTGCCCGACATCGAGTTGCCGGCTATCCAGATCGATCACACGCGCGACAAGGCGCATGGCGATTTCGCCAGCAATATCGCGCTGGCGCTGGCAAAGAGCGCGAAGAAGCAACCCCGCCAATTGGCTGAGGCGATCGTGAAAGCATTGCCGGCATCGCCGCGCGTATCGAAAGTCGATATCGCCGGCCCCGGCTTCATCAATTTCTTTCTGTCCGGTGCGGCGCAGACCGCGGTCATCGCCGACATCCTTGCGGCAGGCGACCAATTCGGTCGCAACGACAATGGTGCCAAGCGCAAGGTGCAGGTCGAATTCGTGTCGGCGAACCCCACCGGCCCACTGCACGTGGGTCACGGTCGCGGCGCGGCGGTCGGCGATTGCCTGTGTCGCCTGCTCGATGCAAACGGCTGGGACGTCACCCGCGAGTTCTACTACAACGATGCCGGGGCGCAAATCGCCAACCTGGGGTTCTCGGTGCAGGCACGCTGCAAAGGCCTCGGTCCCGACGATGCCGATTGGCCTGCCGATGGTT
>CBFHCK010000195.1:0-5440 GCA_965653955.1 uncultured Spongiibacteraceae bacterium | reverse complement strand
TCGCCACATGACTCAGTATCTGGTTGGTGCTGATCGGCGCTACTTTATAAAGGCGCGTTTCGCGGATTTTGCGCTCGATGTCGTACTCCTCGGCGAAGCCGAAACCGCCGTGGGTCTGAACGCACATATCGGCGGCGAACCACGACGCTTCCGACGCCAGCATTTTTGCCATATTCGCCTCGGTACCGGCCTGCTCGCCGGCGTCGTACATCGCAGCGGCTTTGGCCACCACTTCGGCGGCGGCGCTGACCTGCACGAACGCCCGCGCGATCGGAAACTGAACGCCCTGATTGACACCGATCGGCTCGCCGAATACCGAGCGGTCTTTGGCATAAGCGGCAGCGCGATCGATAAAGAAACGCCCATCGCCGATGCATTCGGACGCAATCAAAATGCGCTCGGCGTTCATGCCGGAAATGATGTAACGAAACCCCTTGCCCTCCTCGCCGATCAGGTTCTCGACGGGCACGCGCAGATCGTCGAAGAACAGCTCGGTAGTGGCATGGTTCAGCATCGTACGGATCGGGCGGATCGTCAGACCGTTGCCAATCGCATCGCGCATATCGACCAGGAGCACGCTGATGCCATCGGTCGGTTTTGCGCATTGATCGCGCGGCGTGGTGCGCACCAGCAGCACCATCAGATCGGAATACTCGGCGCGGCTAATCCAGATTTTCTGACCTTTGACGACGTAATGATCGCCATCTCGGCGGGCGAACGTCGTGATGCGAGTGGTATCGGTGCCGCTGGTCGGCTCGGTGACGCCAAACGCCTGCAAGCGCAGCTCGCCGCTCGCGACTTTAGGCAGATACTTCTGCTTCTGCTCGGGCGAGCCGTATTTGAGGACGGTGCCCATCGTGTACATCTGCGCGTGGCATGCCCCGCCGTTGCAGCCGGAGCGATGAATTTCTTCGAGCACTGCGGTCGCTGCCGTGAGACCGAGCCCGGAGCCGCCGTATTCTTCGGGAATCAACACCGATAGAAAGCCTTCCTCGGTCAGCGTTTGGACGAATTCCGTGGGATAACGGCGCTCGCGATCGAGTTCCTGCCAGTACGAGCCTGGAAAGCTCGCGCATAGCCGGCGCACGGCGGCGCGAATTTCGGGAAAGGTTTCTTCTTGCTGCAGAACGGACATACCACACCAAAGCTGAATGAAAACGCAGAGGCTAAGGGATGGCCAGACTTGCTGTAAAGCGGAAGACTGTAGCGTTAGCTATGTGCAAAAAACATAGCTAACGTACCTAGCGGATTTCGAATCAGGCTGCGGCGAATCCATATTCCGGCGGCATGATGGTCGGTAAACCAGGATCGTATAGCCTGGTGAGAAGCTGCACGAACTCGGGATCGTTCAGAGGATCGGCTGGAACCTTGAACGAATGGCCATTCGCTTTCATATCCGAAAAGAAAATGTCGAATACCCGCTCATGAGTCAGATCGTCTGTATGGTCGAGCGTGAGCTTCATTTCATCCATGTCCATAAAAATATCTGCGCCCCAATGCACCAGCAACCGAGTTTCTTCGGCAGGTAAACGCTGAATGACCTTGCCATCCGTCGTAATCTGCCAGCCGTCGGCCGACTGCGGATCCGCTTCAATCACTGAGTTAATCGCCAGGCCTTCGGGTCTGCGCATTTCTGCCGGACCGCAAGCATTGGCGCCGTGATACATGACCTCATTTTCAACCACCGCAGCACGGCCCCACATTGGCGCATAGAGTTGCTTCGGTTGCCCAGCGGGACCATCCGGCCAATAAGTGAAACCGCCGCCGATCTGCCCTTTGTAGTACCACGTAATGACTTGCGCTTTCTTGGCCTGCCAATGGCGGAACAGGCCGCACTTGGTCATTAAACCGATCAACCAGGTCGGCGTATTTCCGTAGTTCAAACCACGGAAATAAGCGCCGTCGACATGCGGTGGACCGCCCGCTTCCGTGGGGCCCTGAATATTGACCACCATCAGATCAGGGCTGGCGTATTTGGCCTTCCAGTAATGGCGCGCCAGATCGAGAAACTTCGAATTGTAGAAACAGTCTTCGATCTCCGGAAAAAGACTGGCGTGGGCTTTGCCAAGCGTCGCGCGAAAAACCGGGGTTAAAAACATATCCCAGGTCGCTACCACGCCTTCCGGAAGCGAGCCGGAGGAGACTGCGATTACCTGCTCTGGCGAGGTGAACTCTTGCGCGAGAATCAATGTCCACGGGCTTTCGTTGCGCAGAACGTTAAATAGTCTTTGGCGCTGATCCTCGGTAAACGCATTTTCAATAATCTGGGGTTCAGCAACCGGTCGCAGGAAGCTTTGTTTGCTCATCACTATGTCCTTCTTCACAAACGTAAAATGGGGTCGCATGTCGGTAAGAGGCAATAAAGCCTGCGTGCGGCGAATAGCTTTGATAACTGCACTTATCTCACGAAAGCACGAACGATAATCTTTAAATCTCACCGTTCGTGGTGCCGCAAATAGTTGATGGCCATCAACTATTTGTCAAGCATATTTATGACTGCGGCCACTGGCCCAATTCCGAACGCTGCGCGGTGCGTATCTTCTCCCCCAGCGAGCTCGTCCCCACCTGTCATGCGGTTAAATTATCGTCAAAAAAACACTTGAACAATTGTTGATAATCATCAACAATTTTTAACCGGGGAGCAGCACGAATTTGCTAACGCGCAAAATCCGCAATCTGTATCAGTCACCGCGTCTACGATCTTTCACAGAGGTAAATAGTATGAGTCTTCAAACATTGAGCCGGGATTGTACGGTTCAGGACATCCTGGCTGCGCTCGCGAAAGATGGCGCGTGCATTATTAAAGACCTTCTTTCGCCGGAGGAGCTGGCGGCGCTCGACGCCGATTTAAATCCATGGATCGACCAAACACCGGTAGGACAGGGAGAATTTGGCGGCCTTTCGACAAAGCGAACAGGGGCTTTAGTTGCACGCTGTGCGGCGGTCCGACCGGTCGTTATGCACCCCCTGATTCTTGGCGCGGCAGAAGAGTTCCTCAGTCCTTATTGCGAGCGTATTCAGTTGAACAATACTCAGCTCATTACGCTCATGCCCGGCCAGGGAGCGCAACCGCTGCACCGGGATCGACTGGTTTGGGGGGGTGGTGGTGGCGGCTATTTGCCGATGCCGATCGAGCCTCAGTTCAATACCATTTGGGCGATGACGGAGTTCACCCAGGAAAATGGTGCGACCGTGCTGGTTCCAGGCAGCCAGGCGTGGGATTTCAGCCGCAAAGCCACACCGGAAGAGACCGCCCAAGCAGAGATGACCCGCGGTTCAGTGCTTCTGTATACCGGCACGGTAATACACGGCGGGGGCCTCAACCGCTCGAACTCGGCTCGGGTCGCAATGAACATCACCTACAGCCTTAGCTGGCTGCGGCAAGAAGAAAATCAATACATCTCGTGCCCGCCCGAATTCGCCAAGGACTTCGATGCAGACTTAACCGATTTACTGGGCTACACCATGGCCAATTTTGCACTTGGGTTCTGCAGCGATCCCAAAAAGATCGGCGAAGGCTCGGATGTGTTAATGCCAGACATGGTCGCGCTCGGAAGAGAATATATGCATGACTATAGAGATATAAATGCCGACGCCGATGGCGCTCCGCAGTTGAATTAGAACCTGTTTAGCATTGACCAGAAGCAAAAACGCCCGCGACAAAGCGGGCGTTTTTGTTTGAGTCAGCGGTGCCGAACCGCATCAGTTTTGTTGCGTAAGTGTTCCCAATTCAGCCGGTGTGATGGTTTTAGCGAGGTGGACAAAAGACTTTACCGCAAGCACTTTCATTTGCGGCATCATCGAACTCCATGGCTTGCCAAAGCCGGTCATCACCGTCGAACCCTCAATCGATGCACAGATGAACAGAGAGACCGCGTAGGCGTCTTCGGCGCTGAGTTTGGGGTTTAATTCCCCAATAAATCTGGCGAAGAGTTCGTGAACGTAGCGATAGCAAGCCTCGAGACGATCCGCGACAAACTCATTGTGATTCGCCATCGCCCACAGCTCTATAAACAAGTGGGTCATTCGCTTCGTTGCGATCTCATCCAAGCTGCCCGCGATGACCATTTCCAGCGCAGCCTCTGCCGACAACCCCTTTTTCTTGATATTTTTTTCAACAAGTCCTTGGCTCGGCCTAAGGAGCTCTTCCAGCAGAACCTGGACAAGCATCTCCTTTCGCGGGAAATGACGGGTAACGTTCCCAACCTTTAATCCGCATTCGCTCGCAATCCGGTTGAGAGTGAACGCGGAGGCGCCCTCCTCGATCAGAATTTTTAGCGCGGCTTTTAGGATGGTATCGACGGTATCCGAGCCGCGAGCATAAACGCCTGGTCGCGAAAGGGTCGGTGTCACCACTGCTTTATTGGATTTAGTTTGATTGGTCATGCCATATGGTAACGACGATTGATCACGGTAAAAACCCCGATGCGAATACGCGAATCGTACCATCGAGTCCTGGTTTTACTCTCAAACAGTTATGGATCGAAATGACGGGGCTTAACTAAAAATGAAATTGCGCAAAGAAATAAGCGGTCAGCGAGACGGCATCATTTGAACAAGCTATCTAACTCGTATTTATCCAGCGTTCAACTTGGATCCAGTCGCATTTAGCATCGTGACCCGATAACCCTAGTGGATGGCCTGTACAACAGCGCGTTGCCGCATGGGCTCGGCATCGCGTTCTGGCGTGCTGCCAAGAACGCAGCCGCCTATGCGAGAGCCGGGCGCAAACCAGCTCCTTCCGTGAGGTCGATACGCAGATGGGTCAAGAATATCCGGGAGATCTTCCACTCGCCGCCTACACGGACGTAAGACTCGTGGTAGTGGCCGTACGTCACCATCTCCGATATGGCTTCCCCCTCCGGCCAACGCAGCACGTCCAGTAGCGCCCACACGCCAGTGGCCGAGTCTGGAGACGTCACGTTGATCTCGGGAGTGTGAGCGTGGTGGACGGTCTCGGCACGATCCACGGAATCGCGCGTCCAATCGGCGATCGCCCTGCCTCCACCTTCAAGCACCTCGCTTCCCTGTTGGCTCATGTCTAGCACCGCATCGTCAGATAACGTGGCAGCGAAGCCATCCCAATCCTTAGTATCCAGACACCTCAGGAAGCGGGCCTTCAGCTGCTTGATCGATTCGATGGCCATTAGTCGTTCGAGATCGTTCACGCTCACACTCTCCTTCTTCACTGTATGGAAGCATGCAGATGCGGGGATTTGGTCGGGACGGCAGGATTTGAACCTGCGACCACTTGCCCCCCAGGCAAGTGCGCTACCAAGCTGCGCTACGCCCCGATTTGAGAAGTAAATTCTTGTGAGTCGGACGCCCGCAAGAGGGGCGCCATCTTAACCGAGAAGAATTTCGGCGTGAACTAACTTTGCAAAACTTTTAAGACGTCCTGCAGCTCAACCACCATTTGTTTGACGACATGTTTGTATTG
>CBFHCK010000194.1:0-5450 GCA_965653955.1 uncultured Spongiibacteraceae bacterium | reverse complement strand
ACCATCGTAATAAGAGCCGCTGCGGGGTTTGCCTTGCGCCTGTGCGCGCGAGAGCGACGCATCGCGAATCTGTACTGTCGGCCCCGAATCAATGAACAGGCCAATTAACGAATTCGCTTCCTGTAGAGAGCCACCGCCGTTTTCACGTAAGTCGATCACGACGCCATTGATATCTTCGGCCATAAATTCAGACAGCAATTTTTGAACATCGCGTGTCGTACTTTTATAGTCGGGATCGCCGCGCCGCATCGCATCGAAATCGATATAAAACGCGGGAATGGTAATGACTCCGATTTTGACGTTGCGTCCGTTTTGCGCGAAGTTGAGCACGCGTTTTTGCGCGCTCTGTTCTTCGAGTGTGATTTCGTTGCGTACTATCGAAATGGTCTTGCGCTCGGCATCGGATTTGGCTTTGGCCGGAATCACCTCCAGGCGAACAGTGCTGCCTTTGGAGCCGCGGATCAGCTGCACCACATCATCGAGTCGCCAGCCGACCACATCCTGTATTTCGCCATTTTTTCCTTCACCCACGCCCACGATTCTGTCAGCGGCTTTGAGTTCACCTTGTTTGTCGGCAGGGCTGGCCGGAATGACGCGCGTGACCTTCGTGTATTCGTCTTCAGCCTGCAATACCGCACCAATACCCTCAAGCTTCAGGCTCATATTGATATTGAAGTTTTCAGAGGTGCGCGGCGAAAAATAATTGGTGTGCGGATCGTACAGCTCACCGAGCGCATTCATGTAAATCTGGAATACATCGTCGCTGGTGATTTGTTTTGTGCGATTGAGCTGATTGCGATAGCGCTTATCGAGCAGCTTGACGATTTCATCCTGTTTTTTTCCGGTAAGTCGCAGGCTCAACACAGCACTCTTTAGATGCAAGCGCCACAGCTCGTCGGTTTCGGCAGTGCTTTTGGGCCATGCGGCGGTTTTATCGCGGTTCAGATCAAGGTATTCATCTTTACTGAAATCCATCGCGGCAACCGAGGCGGGCAGATTCGCCAACAATTTTTCCAACCGTTGCGACATGCGTTCCCGATACGTACGAAAAATAACGAAACCAGGTTCTATATCGCCTTTGTGCAAAGTATCGTCGAGCGTCGTGCGATACCGCGCAAAATTATCGATGTCGCTCTGCAACAAAAACAATTTCGCGGGGTCGAGATTTTTTAGATAGGCGTCGAGCAGCTGAGCCGACAACGCGTCATTTAGCGTTTGCTTTTGATAATGACGCGACTCAAGTTTATTAACGACCTCTACGGCTGTTTTGCCGAGTACCGGCTCCCATACTAACGGCTTGTTCGTGTTATCGATTTTGGCGCATGCCAAAGGAGCAACAAATGCGAATGCCAAAGCAATGCTGCGATAAGAGAGACGCTTGTCAAGTTGGGTCACGATATCTTCTCTGGGGGAGGCAACGGTTTTATTAGAGCAGTTTTGAGGCCAACGGTTCGGTCAAGGCATTATACAGATTCGATATCTGTGCGTCCGCGCCAAGCCGCCACCGCAGGTTCACTGCATTATTCGATTTTTGTGGTTGAAGGTGCGGTTAAAACTCCGGTATTTTCTGAACAGCAGTAAACATCCAACGCAGTATTTGCACTCACGAATCCACGGGAGGCTTTTATGGCGTCGAATCCTTTACCAACGGTACCCGATGAGTCCTCCAATCGGGATACGCTGCAGAACCCCTCCAGCGCCCGCCGACGAGCAGGCGTTAGCGAAGCAGAATGGCGGGCGATCCTGACGCGTGCCGGTATCGTGGTCGATGGCCCGCACCCATGGGATATGCAGATACATCATCCCGACGCATACGATCACATCATGCTGCGTCGCTCGCTTGGACTCGGTGAGTCCTACATGGATGGATGGTGGGATTGCGAAGCGCTCGACGATTTTTTCTTCCGCCTGTTAAAGGCCCATGTGCAGGATATTTCGATTACCCGACTGACTACCGCACTGCAGCTCTGCGGCGCATTTTTGCGTAATCGACAAAGCTTGAGTCGAACCAGGCAGGTGGCGGAAAAACATTACGATCTCGATAACGATCTGTTTCGCGCAATGCTTGACGATACGCTCGCCTACAGCTGCGGTTATTGGCGTCACGCCACCACGCTGCACGAAGCGCAGCTGGCAAAGCTGGATCTGATCTGTCGCAAGCTGGAACTCGAGCCGGGGATGAAAGTACTCGATATCGGTTGCGGCTGGGGCAGTTTCACTTGGTATGCAGCGAAAAACTATGGCGTCGCGGTCGATGGCGTTACCGTATCGATCGAACAGCAAAAATATGCACAGCAACGTTGCGCCGACCTCCCGGTAAATATTCTGTTGCAGGATTATCGAGAGGTTAGTGGGGAATACGATCGTGTTGTTTCAGTAGGCATGTTCGAGCATGTCGGCAGAAAGAATTACCGTACCTTCATGGCTGTGGTAAATCGATTGCTGCGCGATGAAGGGCTGGCGCTGCTACATACCATTGGCGAAAACACTACGACGAAGACCTTCGATCCGTGGATCAATAAATACATTTTCCCAAATGGCGAATTACCATCGTTGAAGCAAATCACCGGCGCGGTCGAGCAATTGTTCGTGATCGAAGATGTTCAGAATTTCGGTCCCGATTACGATAAAACACTGATGGCATGGGACTGCAATTTCCGGGCGAACTGGACGCAGTTGGCAGGGTGCTATGACGAGCGCTTCTATCGAATGTGGCGTTATTACTTGAATGTATGCGCGGCGGCGTTTCGGGTGCGCAATCTGCAGCTATGGCAATTCGTCCTGTCGAAGCCTTCGATGCGATTCGGTACTTACATAGCGTCGCGATAACAGCTGATCGTCTCCTTGATAGGCGGCGCGTGCTGGGGCTCGTAAACAACTAACAAAAGTATTGACCGGCTTAAATTCGCCCCTATAATGAGAAGCATTCTCATTTGCATTTGGTTCGGATGATGGCTACCTGGACGTATCAAAAACCTGCGCGGTTTAGCGGTCGCAACGGTATTGGAATGGCGATTTCGATCGCAGTGCATATTGCGGTGATCGCCGTTGCGCTAATGATGCGCACGCCGAAAAACGAAACGGCTCCGGCGCCGCTTATCGCGCGCGTGTTGAATACGCCTTCCGAAACCCAGGAACCTCAACCGATCGAGCAGTCGCAGCCGAAATTCGATCGACCAAAACTGCATATTCCTCAGCCCGACGTGGCTTTTCCCACAGCCACAGAGAGCCCGAGCGCTCCAGTGGCCGTGGCTGGCGGAGCACGCAACGCCGAACCCGCGCGAACTGCGCCCGTCACACTGCCGCAGTTCGATGCCGATTATCTGAACAACCCTTCACCGCAATACCCATCGGCATCGCGTCGCATGCGGGAAGAGGGTGTGGTGTTAGTTCGTGTTTATGTGTTGTCGAACGGGCTGCCTGAGTCGATCGAATTGAAACGCTCGTCCGGTAGCCACCGTCTCGATCACTCCGCATTGGAAGCCGTGCGCAAGTGGCGTTTCGTGCCTGCGCGTCGCGGCGATGAAACCGTCGCAGCGTGGGTGATCGTTCCCGTTGCTTTCAGTCTGACCGCCTGACAGGAGAAATCGAATGCCTGAACACAACAAGATCAGTTCGCTGGTGGTGCCACAAATCGCCCATCCGCCAAGTTTGTCGTCGTCGGATTTGTTTCGCCGTAGCAACACCGTGTGTATTGAACATCAGGGGCAGCAATATTGGTTGCGCCTGACGCGCGGAAATAAATTAATTCTCACCAAGTAACATTTAATTAATCGATCGAAGGAATCTTAACGGGGTTTGGGCCGACATATCGTCGGCCCTTTTTTTCGAGCGGGTTTTAAAGGAAGAAATCCTCGTTCTCTGCGCCCATCATCGTCGCACCGAGATTGCGGCCGAATTTTGCGGCATTATTCGCGACATGAGTGCGACCGGTATTGATGTCGAGCCAGAAGCGATTGATCGGATGATCGCGAAAAATTCCCTGCGCGCCGCAACCGTAAAATAGTTTAGTCATCGCATCCGCACATTTTTCCGAAACGCGTGCGGCATCGAAACGCATTTTGATGCGCTCGTCGATGCTGAGTGGCGCGCCGCTATGCACCGAATCCATCATCCGGTCAAAATTCCGATGCAGCACGATTTTACATTCGTCGATTACCGCACGTGCTTCGGCCACTGCATATTGGCCATTCGGATCCTGCGATGCACGCTTGCCATCATTAAGGCCGACGCGATTTTTATTCACGGCGATATACGCATCGAGCGCACCTTGCAACGCACCGATCGATGAACTCGATACTGCGCGCACGAACACCTGGCCGAACGGTAAACGAAACACGGGATTGGTGTTGAGCGCGCAACCGGGACTGGTTCCCGCAAAACCGTCCAACGCGCGATGCGTGCGATATTCGGGTACGAATACGTCGTTGACGATAATGTCGTGCGAGCCGGTACCTTCAAGCCCCGACACATTCCAGTTATCGACAATTTTGTAATCGCCGAGCGGCACGAGAAACGTGCGATAGTCGGGAGCGTCGCCGGCTTTTTTCGGCGGAACCATTGCGCCAAGAAATGCCCACTGGCAATGCTTCGACCCGCTTGAAAATCCCCAGTGGCCGGAAAGACGATAACCGCCATCGACATGCGTCACTTTGCCGTTCGGCATATACGACGATGAAATCAATGTCGATTGATCGTGTCCCCACACATCGCGTTGCGCACGCTCGTCGAACATGCCGAGTTGCCAATTATGAATCGCAACGACACCGAGCACCCACGCGCTCGACATACAGCCTTCCGCCAATTTCATCTGCACATCGAAAAATACATGCGGCTTTAATTCATATCCGCCGAATTTCGCAGGCTGCATGATCTTGAAGAAACCGGATGCTTGAAAATCCTGAATCGTTGCATCGGGTAATTTTCCGAGCGCAACGCATTCATCGGAACGCTGAAGTAGCGCTGGCACCAATTCGGTGGCGCGTTGATTAAGTTCGGTGATGAGTTTATCGACATCGCATGACGATTTCAGAGCGGCTGCTGTAGACATGATGTGACCTCACGGACGTTTTAATTGTGAGATCAGTGTGGTCGTGTTTTTTTACGCTCGAATCACTTGATTGGGGTAAGTGAACTGCAGCTCGGCGAAATCCTGCGGGTGTTTTGATTAGGATCAATATTTGGCTGAGATGGAGGAGAGAGCGTGCTCATCTACCCCAATGTCTGCTGGCAACCTCATAGCTTTCCAGAGTGAGTTCGGTGACGACTATCGAATCGATATTTTGGTTTTGCAGCGGCGAGCGTTCGAAATTTTTTGCAAGAGGCTGGGCTGCCACCGTGAAATAAACCATCGACGTTGCGGCTTTTGCGGTATACAAACGAGGACGTAAACGCGCTAGTGGGTTGCGTGCGACACTATCTTCCGCGTTCACCGAATTGGTACGGCCATC
>CBFHCK010000193.1:0-5466 GCA_965653955.1 uncultured Spongiibacteraceae bacterium | reverse complement strand
TAACAGTCTGTTAATGAGGCCGTTGGCCTCATAATAATTATTAAAAGGCCGGCCCGATAATAAGAAGCAGCTTGCTGGCGCGTGCCGGTAATTAATTGATTTTTCGATAGATAAAACAAAGCCGATCCGTCTCTATTTTTATTAAGCTGGCCATTTCTACCATATTCGAATTAATTCAGATAGCGCCGGCTTCGAGTTGCAATTCTCGCCCCTCCTCATATACTGTATTTACATACAGTATTGGCCGTTCCCATGCCCTCCCCTCTGCAGCAACTATTGCAGCGCCCCGATGTGTGGCGCTCGCGCGAGCGTCGCTCTGCATCACGCAATGGCGGGATGCAGAGTGGTTATGCGGCATTGGATGAGGCATTGCACGGCGGCTGGCCGCAGTCCGCGTTGACTGAATTACTTGTCGCGCAGCACGGTTGCGGCGAAGTGCAATTGTTATTGCCGCTATTAGCGCAGCTCGGCGCGCAGCAGTTATGGCAGTTCTGGATTAATCCGCCATTCATTCCGTATGCGCCGGCGCTGGCGCAGCATGGCATCGATTTAAATACGCTGGTGGTTGTGCAAACCGATGCGCGGCAATCGCTATGGGCCTGCGAGCAGGCATTGCGTAATGACGCGAGTGGCGCGGTGTTGTATTGGCCATCGGAGAAATTACGTTATGCCGAATTACGAAAATTGCAGGTCGCGGCGGCGGCCGAACAATGCAGTGGTTTTATTTTGCGTCATGACGCGCGTGCCGAACTGGAAACCTCGCCCGCTGCGTTGCGTTTGCAATTGCGTGCGGAAAACAGCGGCGCGCTGGCGGTGACCATTTTGAAACAGCGCGGCGGCAATAGCGGACAGACGGTCACGATTGAACGCCCCGCTTCGCTGCAGTTAATTTCTTCATTACGAACAACAGCAACTCCTTCATTGGAAGCTTCCTCGTCGTTGCCGACACCTGTGCGATTGCAGGCAACGCAGCGTGTCGATTTATTCGATATTGCCATTGCCGCGCCGACCACAGCGCATACGCCGCCGTCGCGATTGTCATCAGTCCTTTTGCAATGAGTGCACGTGTATGAGTGAAAAGCTGCAATGAATGACATGACAATAAATCGAGCCGCGATTGATTCATCGACCACGAATCATCCGTTATGGCTGTGCCTGCATTTTTCTCAGCTGGCACTGGAGATATTTGCGACACGCGATCAACAACGGCCAAGCGTGGTGATCGAGCAGCGCCGCGTGCATTGCAGTAATCGTGCGGAACTTGTGTCGGGACTGGCGTCATCGACCGCACAGGCGTTGTATCCCGATCTGCTCGCGCTCGAACGCGATACCGCACGCGAAGCCGAATGGCTGCAGGGTTTGGCCGAATGGGCTTATCGTTTTACGCCGGCTGTGGTTATCGCCGCCGATAATAGCCTGCTGCTCGAAATCGGCAGTTGTCGGAAACTGTATCGCGGCATAGACAATCTGTTAGATCAGTTGCGCAACGATTTACAGCGGCGCCATCATCGCGCCGAGCTTGGGTTGGCGCATACGCCAAAAGCGGCATGGCTGCTGGCACACAGCGCGCATCGCGTTGCACTCGATGGCGATCTGAGCACGCTGCCGCTTAAAGAAGATCAGTTGATTAAAAACCAGTTGCGGCGGCAGATTACGGCGATTCCACTGTCGCTGCTCGCGATCGATCCGAAAATTCCGCAAGCGCTGCAACAAGCCGGTATCGATACGCTCGGCGCGCTGCGGGCATTGCCGGTCGCGGCGCTCGGCAAACGTTTCGGTGAAGATTTTATTCGTCACATTCAGCAATTGTGGGGGCATCATCCCGATCCGCAATTGTTTTTCACACCGGCGCCGCAGTTTCAACGCGGGCTGAATTTTATCGATGGTGTTCATCAACGCTCGATGTTGCTGTTTCCGATGAAACGTTTGTTGCAGGCACTCGACGATTATCTGCGTGCGCGGCAATTGCATTGTCATACCGTGCGCTGGCAATTGTTCGATGCGCATGTGCTGCTGACGGAATTTTCGATCGAGCTATCGCGCACGCAATCGGGCTGGCGCAATCTGCTGGAGTTGAGCCGGCTCAAACTCGAACTGCTGCCCGCCGAAAAAAATTCTGCCGCGATATTCGGCATCGCACTGTATAGCGCGGATTTTTTTGCACATGCGCCGAACAACGATCAACTCTTTCCCGACGCCAGCACGATTCGCAGCAGTGGCCATGCGTTGCTCGACAGGCTGGGCGCACGGCTCGGCAACGATGCGGTGCAGCAACTCGTCGTTCGCGAAATGCATTGGCCAGAACAGGCACATGCATCGCAACCAATAGCTGACGAATCTAACGCTCCCGCTATGCCGCCACCCGGCGCGCGTCCGGTCTGGTTATTGCCGCAACCAAAATTGCTGCGCCAGAAAAACAGTAATGTGTTCTGGCAAGGTCCGCTGACATTACTGCGCGGCCCCGAGCGCATCGGCAATCACTGGTGGCAGCATGAAATCGGCGAACGCGATTACTACATCGCGCGCAATAATCACGGCAGCACATGCTGGATTTTCTGCGACCGCACGACGCGGCAATGGTTTTTACACGGGCTATTCGCGTGAGCACTCGCCATGTACGCCGAACTGCACTGCCTCACCAATTTCAGCTTTCTACGCGGCGCCTCGCATGCGCACGAATTGGTCGAGCGTGCGCATGCACTCGGCTATCGCGCCCTCGCCGTCACCGATGAATGCTCGCTCGCCGGTGTCGTCAAAGCGCACGTCGCGGCGAAAGCACAGAAATTCAAACTGATCATCGGAGCCGAATTTTTTTTACAGGAAAACGCCGAGGAAGAAACGCCACGCTGTCATGTGATCGCACTCGCGATGAATCGCACCGGTTACAGCGAATTATCGGCCTTGATTACGCTGGCACGGCGACGCGGCAGCAAAGGCAGTTACGTGCTGCATTTGCGCGAGCTAGAACACAACCTGCGCCACAATCTGTTGATCTGGAAGCCGGATCATCGTCACGATAACGAGCACATCACTGACGTTTTAAAAGCGGGTTTCGGTGACCGGTTATGGCTCGGTTACAGCCATTTATTGCGCGGCGATGAAGTCGAGCGTTTTGCGTATTATCGAAAACTCTCGCAGCAATTCGATATTCCGATCACCGCGTGCGGCGCCGTTGCGATGCATCACTGCGAGCGCAAAATCCTGCTCGATGCGCTGACGGCGATCCATCACAACACCAGCATCGAACAACTGGGTTACCGGCGCGATGGCAACAGCGAGCGCTATCTGCGCGATAGTGAAACGTTGCGCTCGCTATACCCCGCCGACCTGCTTTATCAAAGCACCGTCATCGCTGAGCAATGCCGATTCTCGCTCGACGAATTGCGCTACGAATATCCGCACGAAGTCGTACCGCCGACAATGACGTCGCAAGAGTATCTCTCGCATCAGGTGATACTTGGCGCGCGAGAGCGTTGGCCCGATGGCGTGCCTGACGATATTCAGCAACGCATCGAAAAAGAACTCGCGCTGATTCGCAAAAAAAATTACGAATATTATTTTTTGACGGTTTACGACATCGTTAACTTCGCGCGCGGCGAACATATCTTGTGTCAGGGACGCGGCTCGGCGGCCAATTCGGTGGTGTGTTATTGCCTACATATCACCGAGGTCTGTCCGCAGCAGACGCAATTATTGTTCGAGCGGTTTATTTCGGAGGAGCGCGACGAGCCGCCGGATATCGATGTCGATTTCGAACACGAGCGCCGCGAAGAAGTCATTCAATACATTTACAAGAAATACGGCCGCGAACGCGCAGCGCTAGCCGCCAGCGTCATTTGTTATCGCACGCGCAGCGCCATTCGCGACATAGGTAAAGCGTTAGGTTTCGATGCGCTGCTGATCGATCAGCTCGCTAAATCATTGGCATGGTGGGATGACCGAAAGGAATTGCTCGAACGTTGCGGCGAAATCGGTCTGAATATCGATTCGCACATGGTTACGCTGTTTTTTTCTCTGGTGCAGCAACTGCGTCATTTTCCGCGCCATTTATCGCAGCATGTCGGCGGTTTCGTTATCAGTCAAAGTCCGATCAGCACATTGGTACCGGTCGAGAATGCGGCGATGGTGGATCGCACGGTGATTCAATGGGACAAGCAGGATCTCGAAGCGGTCGGTCTGATGAAAATCGATGTGCTCGCGCTCGGCATGCTGACAGCGATTCGCAAGACGCTGGCATTGATCGCACCGCGCGGTGGGCCTGCGCGCATGCAGGACATTCCACAAGGCGATAAACACACATACGACATGCTGCAACGCGCCGATAGCGTCGGTGTGTTTCAAGTCGAATCGCGCGCACAGATGACAATGCTGCCGCGCCTGAAGCCGAAGGAATACTACGATCTGGTGGTGCAGGTCGCGATTGTCAGGCCCGGTCCTATTCAGGGAAATATGGTGCATCCGTATTTACGCAGGCGCCAGGGCATCGAGCCAATTCCGGATATGCCGCCGATCATCTGGAATATCGTCAAACGCACGTATGGCGTGCCGATCTTTCAGGAACAAGTCATCAAGCTGGCAATGGATGCGGCCGGTTTCAGCGGTGGCGAAGCGGATCGGTTACGTCGCGCGATGGCGAGCTGGGGGCAGAATGGCGATTTATTGCAGTTCCGCGAAAAATTAATTAACGGCATGACGATGAACGGCCATTCCGCAGAGTTTGCGTTGGTATTGTTCGAGATGATGAAAGGCTTTGGCTCGTATGGATTTCCTGAATCGCACGCCGCCAGTTTTGCGTTGCTGGTGTATGTGTCCGCGTGGTTGAAGCAGCATTATCCCGCCGCTTTTTATTGCGGCTTGTTGAACAGTCAGCCAATGGGATTTTATTCATCGTCGCAATTGGTGCAGGACGCGCGCCGCCATGACATCGACGTGCGATCGATCGATATTCATCACAGCGCCTGGGAACATACGCTCGAATACGATACCGCTGGATCGTCACCGGCATTGCGTTTGGGTTTTTGTCTGGTGAAAGGTTTCGGCAAAGAAGCCGCCGAACGTTTGATTAGCGCGCGGGCACACAAAGCGTTTACCGATATCGCCGATTTACAGCAACGCGTGCGTCTCGCGCAAAATCATTTGCGCAGTTTGATTGCAGCCGATGCGTTGCAAGCGCTCAGCGGCCATCGTCATCAAAGCCATTGGCAGGCGCAGGCAATTATCGAGACCGCGCCGTTGATCGAAGACAACGATTATGACGATGCGGTGCAGCTGCCCGCGCCGAGCGAATTTCAAACCATCGCGGCCGATTATCAAAGCACCTCGTTGACGTTGAAGCGCCATCCATTGAGTTGGTTACGTGAGCGCTGCGATTTGATTCGTCAGTGCAAAACGCAGCGCGAACTGATCGAGTTAAATCAGCATCGCTTCGTGCGGGTGGCGGGTATCGTCACTGGCCGTCAGCGACCC
>CBFHCK010000192.1:0-5480 GCA_965653955.1 uncultured Spongiibacteraceae bacterium | reverse complement strand
ACGCGCCGGTGAAAACCTTTCTGATGGACGGCCATATCGTCGTCGGCGTCGGCAATATCTATGCGAATGAGGCATTGTTCGGTGCGGGCATTCGGCCCGATCGTGCGGCAGGCAAAGTATCGCGAGCGCGCTTCGATGTACTTGCCGATGAGGTAAAGCGAGTGCTCGCTCGCTCGATTGAGCAGGGCGGCACGACGTTGCGCGATTTTGTCGGCGGCGACGGCAAGCCCGGTTATTTCAAGCAGCAATTATTGGTATACGGGCGCGGCGGCGAACCCTGCACGGCGTGTAGCCGCATGCTCGAAGAGGTGCGTCTGGGTCAGCGTTCGACGGTGTTCTGCAAGGGTTGTCAGCGCTGACCGCACAAAGCACGCGCTCGATCACAAATTCGCCGGTGAATTCGGCTATGCTTGCGACAGCCCGGTTGACGTCATGCCGGCGTTAACTAGACTTCGTAAACTATTTTCCCAACAAGGCTTTTGTTGTCTGCCGCCGCGTCGCGGCAGCGCATACGGAGACAGGCACATGCGCGCAATCGCAAATACAACTTCACGACTGCTGACGGCGGTCGCTTTGTCCGTCACGTTGGTGGCGCCTCAGATCAGCTTTGCGCAGCAGGTCGATGATGAGCCGTCGGCGCTGGCAATGACCGGCGATGCCATCATCGCGCGTCCGCTGGGCGTGGTGTTTACTGCGGTGGGAGCCGTGCTGTACGTGGTCACGCTGCCGTTCTCACTGGCGGGTGGCAACGCGAAAGAAGCGGGTAAGGAACTGGTGGTCGGCCCTGCCAAAGCCACGTTCGTACGCTGCCTCGGCTGCACCCAATCCGGCTACAAGCACGACGTCGAATAAATCCCGCCTGAGACTCCGCTCTGTGAGCGGAGTCGCTGCTTCAATCTTTTCTTTCTAATCAATCCGTCGGCTAGCTTTTAATCCGTTGACCGGCGATCGATCAGTGCTTGGCGGCGATCAAGCGTTCGTATTTCGCCATTAATTGTTCGCGCGTTTCGACGTGTTCGAGATCGAGGGGAATGCAATCGACCGGACACACCTGCTGACACTGCGGCTCATCGAAATGGCCGACGCACTCGGTGCATTTATTCGGATCGATGACGTAGATCTCGGCGCCTTGCGAAATGGCTTCGTTCGGGCACTCCGGTTCGCAGACATCGCAGTTGATGCAAGCATCGGTGATCAATAACGACATAACTTCAGTACCGCTGTTTCATTAAGCACCGAACTTGGCGCGCAAAGCCTGCACGACAACATCCGGAACGAATTTTTCGACTTGGCCTTTCATGCTCGCGATTTCGCGTACCAGCGTCGATGAAATGTACGCGGAGTGTTCCTTCGGCGTCAGAAAGATCGTGTCGAGTTCGGGGTGCATCGCCCGGTTCATGTTGGCGAGCTGCAATTCATATTCGAAATCGGCGATGGCGCGCACGCCGCGTAAAACAAAGCGCGCGTTGTGCTGGCGCGCGAAATCGACCAGCAGATTGTTGTAGCCCACGATATCCAAATTCGGCACCCGCGCCAGCGCTTGCCGGCACAGTTCGATGCGCTCTTCCAGCGCGAACAGCGGCTGCTTTTTCTGACTGTAGGCAATCGCGACGATCACTCGATCGAACATCGCAGCGGCGCGCTCGACGAGGTCGATATGGCCGTTGGTAATGGGGTCGAACGTGCCGGGATAAATGATGGTTTTCATCGCGATGCCGGGCCGATGGCGGGGGTGAGTGAGCCGCGAATACTAGCGGGTTGGTCCTGCGTCAGCAAATCAGGCCGTGCTGCGCCGAAACAGCCGATAAGCGACTTGGCCGGCTTTCTTGTCGCGATGCACCGACCAGTTCGATGGCAGAGTTGGTAGCGCTTCGTCGGCGCCGGCTTCGAGATAAATCAGCGCATCGGGCGCGAGCCAGTGCTCGCTTTCGAGCAGCCCACAGCACTCGCCCAGCAGATTCTGCCGGAACGGCGGATCGAGAAACACAATGTTGAATGGCGCCGATTGCGCGGGATTCGCGCGCAGCCATTGCGCGGCGTTGGCTGCGCTGGCGTTTGCATCGCCACATGACAGTAGCGCCAGATGCTGTTGAATGCGTTGAGTCGCAGCACTTGCGCTATCGACAAACTGGCAGTAGCCGGCGCCGCGCGACAACGCTTCGAGCCCGAGCGCGCCGCTGCCCGCGAACAGATCGAGACAGCGCGCGCCGGCGATTTCCGGCGCCAGCCAATTGAACAGCGTTTCGCGCACGCGGTCGGGGCTCGGTCGCAAACCGGGCAGCGGTGGAAAACGCAATTTACGCCCGCGCCATTGGCCGCCGATGATGCGTAATTCGCCGTCTTGTGCAGTGGTTTTGGTCGATGATTTCGGCGCTTTCACAGGGCTTGATTCGGTAATTTCTGTGTTTAGCAAAACGCGGGGGCGGGATGGTAGGATACGCGCTCGCCGTGGGCCGCTGCTTATCTGGATTTCATGATCTGGGATACCAGTCGGGCCGCACTGTAGCATGGTTTTTTATTTGGGCTCCGATGAAGTTTCTCGATCGCTTCCGTAAGAAAAAGGACAACGCCGACGCTTCAACGCCGGACGATTTATCCTCACCCCCCGATTTATTTTCATCGCCCGATTTATCTTCACCATCAGAAGCGCCGCAGCCGTCGATCGAACCGAAATCGGTATCCATAGAGCCTCATTCAGTTTCGAACAAGGTTGAACCTGTTTCCGGCGAGCTTGGGGCGGTTGCAAACGAGCCGCGGCCCGCTTCAAGTGAGGTTGGGCTTGTTTCAAGTGAGGCTGGGCTTGTTTCGAACGAAGCGGGGCTCGTTTCAAATAAGGCTCAGCCGGTCGCGAATGAGGCTGAGCCTGTTTCTAGCAAAACTAATCCCGTTTCGAACGAGACTGGCCTGGCTTCGCCGCAGCCTAACTCTGTTTCGCAAGAGTCCCTCCTTGTTTCGCAAGAGCCAAAAGGTAAAAAAGAAAGCTTTTTCAGCCGACTGAAAACCGGCTTGCGCCGCACCAGCAGCAATTTTTCCGAGGGCATGGGCAACCTGTTCCTCGGCAAGAAAGCCATCGACGATGCGCTGTTCGAAGAATTGGAAACGCAATTGCTATTGGCCGATGTCGGCATCGACGCGACGCAATCGATCATCGGTAATCTCACCAAGCGCGTATCGCGCAAAGAACTCGCCGATGCGAATGCGTTGTATCAGGCATTGCAGCAGGAGCTGAAAGCACTGATCGAGCCCTGTAGCGCGCCGCTTGTCATCGATGGTTCGCGCAAGCCGTATGTGATTCTGATGGTCGGCGTGAACGGCGTCGGCAAGACCACCACCATCGGCAAACTCGCGAAGCGTTTTCAGAATGAAGGTAAGTCGGTAATGCTCGCTGCGGGCGATACGTTTCGTGCGGCAGCCGTCGAGCAATTGCAGGTGTGGGGCGAGCGCAACAATGTGCCGGTCATCGCCCAGCATAGCGGCGCGGATTCGGCGTCGGTATTGTTCGATGCATTGCAGGCGGCGCAGGCGCGCGGCACCGATGTGTTGATCGCCGACACTGCCGGTCGGCTGCACAACAAAGACAACCTGATGGAAGAGCTGAAGAAGATTTTGCGCGTAATGCGCAAACTCGACGCCAGCGCGCCGCATGAAGTGCTGCTCGCACTCGATGCCGGTACTGGTCAGAACGCATTGGCGCAGGCGAAGACCTTCCAAGAGGCGGTTGGCGTCAGCGGCATCGCGCTGACTAAACTCGACGGCACCGCGAAGGGCGGCATCATCTTCGCGATCGGCCAACAATGTCGACTGCCGATCCGGTTCATCGGTGTCGGCGAACAGATCGACGATTTACGTCCGTTCGACGCCGACGAATTTATTCGCGCGCTGTTCCAGCCGGACGCTTCCCTTGCCCAGAGAAACGCGCAGTGATCGAATTCGAACACGTCTCCAAACGCTATACCGGCGGTTTTGAAGCGCTGAAAGATGTCAGCTTTCAGATTCCGCGCGGCGAGATGCTGTTTTTGACCGGCCGCAGCGGCGCCGGTAAAAGCACGCTGCTGAAATTGATTATGTTGATGGAAAAGCCATCGAGCGGACGCATCGTCGTTAACGGTCATCAGTTCAATAAAATGTCGCCGCGCAAGATTCCGTTTCTGCGTCGCGAAATCGGTGTTGTCTTCCAGAACCACCAGCTGCTGACCGACCGCACCGTCTACGACAATGTCGCGCTGCCGCTGATGATCCTCGGCTATCAGCCCAACGAAATCGGCCGCCGGGTGCGCGCTGCGCTCGATAAAGTCGGTTTGCTCAGCAAGGAACGAGCGAATCCGCAGACGTTGTCCGGCGGCGAGCAGCAGCGTGTCGGTATCGCGCGCGCGGTCGTGCACAAGCCGCCGATTCTGCTCGCCGACGAACCGACCGGTAATCTTGACCCCGAGCTGTCGCGCGATGTGATGCGGCTGTTCGAGCAATTCAATCAGGTCGGCGTGACCGTGCTGATCGCGACGCACGATCTCGGCCTGATCGCGCGCATGCCGCATCGGCTGCTGACATTGCGCGACGGAAATCTGGTGCGCGGTGTCGGTGGTAATGAGTCGATTGAGGAGCCGGCGTATGTCTGACGGATTGAGAGCCGACGTGCGCAAATCGGCAGCGAGTCCGCGCCGTATCAACCGCCGCGATCGTTTTGCCGCGTACGGACTGCATCATCGGCAAGTGGCCCGCGACAGTCTGCTGCGGTTATTGCGCAATCCATTCGGCAGCCTCGCCACCTGGCTGGTGATCGGTATCGCGCTGGCATTGCCCGGCGCGCTGTATCTCGGGCTGGACACGCTATCGCAACTCGGTGGACGTTGGGACGCGGCGCCGCAAATCTCGCTATTTCTTCACAACAACGTAGACGAAGCCGGCGGTCAGGCGCTGCAGCAGAAGCTGAGCCGGCGCGGCGATGTGGCAAATGCGGCTTACATTTCGCCGGAGCAGGCGTTGGCCGAATTCCGCAGTTTGTCGGGCTTCGGCGAAGTGGTCGATCAGCTCGACAGCAATCCACTGCCGGCGGTGATTTCGGTGCGCCCATTGGTTGTACAGAGCGGCGCCGATGCGATTCGCAAACTCTACGACGACGTAAAAGCGATGCCCGAAGTCGAGCGCGCTGTGCTCGATATGGAATGGGTCCAGCGTCTCTATGCCTTGCTGGAAATCGGGCGCCTGATCGCTGCGGCGCTGGCGACGTTACTCGGGCTCGGCGTCATCCTGGTGATGGGCAATACGATTCGACTTGCCATCGAAAGCCGGCGCGACGAGATTCTGGTCGTCAAGTTGGTGGGCGCCACCAACGCCTTCGTGCGGCGGCCGTTTTTGTACAGCGGCGCGTGGTTTGGCCTCGGTGGCGGCATCGTCGCCAGCCTGATTCTCGTCGTTTGCCTGCACTTGTTAGGCGAGCCGGTGGCTCAGCTGGCTTCGCTGTATCACAGCGATTTCATGCT
>CBFHCK010000191.1:0-5490 GCA_965653955.1 uncultured Spongiibacteraceae bacterium | reverse complement strand
AAGCGTCTCAGTGTTGGGTAAATCGAAAGGGGAATTAGCACTGAATATTGATTTTGCCGCTCCGCTTAACGACACCGTTACCGGCACGGGCGACTATTCAGTGCTGGGCAGCTTCTTCTATAACTACGGCAAACTCGTTTGGGATCAACCCATTACGGCTGCATACAACTACCTGGGCAATGTCGGCACGTTCACCATTGTCTTCGACAACATCAAAGAAAGCAGCTGGTTCAGTTTTCCGACGTGGGATCTGACGGGAACCATTACAAACAAAGGCTCCACCGCGACTTCAGTACCGGAGCCGAGCAGCATTGCCCTGCTCGCAGCGGGCCTGCTGGGTATCGCTGCTCTACGCCGCAAAACCAAAGCTAACTAAAAAGAAAGCCCGAGAACGAGCCCGCTTAACGCGGGCTTTTTTATGCCTGCCATTTCGCCCAGTACGTAGAAATAAAAAAGCCCCGCATTGCGGGGCTTTCTCTATTCGAACGCTTTATTTATTCGGCACTATCGACCGCGACAGCGTCCACTGGACGATCAACGAGTTCGACATACGCCATAGGTGCGCTATCACCAGCGCGCAACCCGCATTTGAGAATACGGATATAGCCACCGGGACGGGCTTTATAGCGCGGGCCCAACTCGGTAAACAGCTTGCCAACGACCAATTTATCGCGCAAACGATCGAACGCCAGACGACGATTAGCAACGCTATCTTCTTTCGATAACGTAATCAGCGGCTCAGCATAACGACGCAGCTCTTTCGCCTTTGGCAACGTTGTTCTGATCAACTCGTGCTCCACCAACGACGCCGTCATGTTACGGAACATGGCTTTGCGGTGCGAACTGGTCCGATTAAAGTAGCGACCGCTATTACGATGACGCATGACTCAATTTCCTTTAACTACGATTGCTATCTCAGCAACGATTGAATATGTAAACAGCGACGGATCAAAACGATTTATCGTCGCCTTTGAGGCTTGCCGGCGGCCAGTTATCAAGACGTAAACCCAACGACAATCCGCGCGACGCCAACACATCTTTGATTTCGGTCAGTGATTTCTTACCCAAGTTTGGTGTCTTGAGCAACTCGACCTCGGTGCGCTGTACCAAATCACCGATGTAGTAAATATTTTCCGCTTTCAAACAATTCGCTGAACGAACCGTCAGTTCCAAATCATCGACCGGACGCAACAGAATCGGATCGACCTCGTCGCGGCGCTCTACTGGCTCTGACTGCTTCTCACCTTCCAGATCAACAAATACTGCAAGCTGTTGCTGAAGGATCGTTGCAGCGCGACGGATTGCCTCTTCGGCATCCAACGTTCCATTGGTCTCAAGATCGAGAACCAATTTATCAAGATCAGTACGCTGCTCAACGCGAGCGCTATCAACTACATAAGAAACGCGCACCACCGGGCTGAAGGTCGCATCCAACTGCAAACGGCCTATCGCACGAGTTTCATCTTCGCTGTTAGCCCGAGCGTCGGCCGGCACATAGCCTCTACCGCGCGCTACAGTTAAACGCATATTCAACGTACCGCGGCCATTCAAATGAGCTATTACATGCGAGGGATTCTTAATTTCCACGCCATGATCAACTTGAATATCTGCCGCAGTAACTACGCCAGGCCCCTTCTTCGATAAGGCCAGTACGACTTCGTCCTTACCATGCATAACAATAGAGACGCCTTTAAGATTCAGCAGAATCTCAATGACATCCTCTTGAACGCCTTCTAACGCGCTGTACTCATGCAACACGCCTTCGATTTCTGCACCAACAATCGCGCAACCCGGCATAGACGACAGCAGAATACGGCGCAACGCATTACCCAATGTATGACCGAAACCGCGCTCAAGTGGCTCTAGGGTAACTTTGGCTCGGGTCGAGCTAATCTCTTCAACTTCGATAACACGAGGTGTTAAGAATTCGTTCACTGCGCTCTGCATAAAGGCACCTGCGGTGATAGCTATCCGTAAATAGGGCTTACTTCGAGTACAACTCGACGATCAAGCTTTCGTTGATATCGGAAGAAAGCTCACCGCGATCTGGATGACTCTTGTAGATGCCTTCCATTTTTCCGGTGTTAACTTCAAGCCACGCGGCTTCACCACGCTGAGCAGCCAACGCGAGCGACTGCTGGATGCGCAACTGGGCTTTTGACTTCTCACGAATGGTAATCACATCGCCCGGTCTAAGCTGCAACGAAGGAATATTAACGGCTTTGCCGTTTAAAAGAATCGCCTTGTGGCTGACGAGCTGGCGAGCTTCAGATCGGGTGGATCCGAAACCCATGCGATAAACCACATTGTCTAGGCGCGACTCAAGCAGGCGCAGCAGGTTTTCGCCCGTAGCACCTTTCTGGCGAGCTGCTTCTTTGTAGTAGCTGCTGAACTGGCGCTCAAGCACGCCATAAATACGACGAACTTTTTGCTTCTCGCGCAACTGGATGCCGTAATCCGACAAGCGGCCACGGCGCGCGCCATGCACGCCCGGTGCGGTTTCGGCTTTGCATTTTGATTCCAGAGGACGAACGCCGCTCTTCAGGAACAGATCAGTCCCTTCGCGACGTGATAATTTGCAAGTTGGGCCGAGATATCTAGCCATGAATAAAATTCCTGTAGCTGCTCGAGATCAAACGCGACGTTTCTTAGGAGGACGGCAACCGTTATGCGGAATGGGTGTCACGTCGGTGATGTTGTTAACCTTGAATCCACAATTATGCAAAGCACGCACAGCAGATTCACGACCCGGGCCAGGGCCCTTAACTTCAACATCAAGATTCTTCAAACCAAACTCTTTCGCCGCATTGCCGGCACGCTCTGCAGCAACCTGAGCTGCGAACGGAGTGCTCTTACGCGAACCACGGAAGCCGGAGCCGCCAGATGTTGCCCACGACAGGGCATTACCTTGACGATCCGTAATGGTAACGATGGTGTTGTTGAAGGACGCGTGAATATGCGCCATTCCGTCAACAACGGTCTTCTTAACCTTTTTGCGGGGAGCCGCTTTGGAACCTTTGTTCATCTATTCTCTACTCTAATATCAACGCTACAAATGCAATCTCTACGATGTAGCTACACTAAAGCGCTTCGCAATTAATTACTTGCGAATCGGTTTACGCGGTCCCTTACGGGTGCGCGCATTGGTTTTGGTTCTCTGTCCACGTAACGGCAATCCTCTGCGATGACGCAGACCGCGATAGCAACCGAGGTCAAGCAGGCGCTTGATATTGATCGATACAGAACGACGCAGGTCGCCCTCGACCGTCAACTTGCCAATTTCGCCACGCAACGTGTCCAACTGGTCTTCGGAGAGGCTCGACACCTTTGCGGACTCCGCAATACCGGTTTTTGCGCAGAGCGCTTTCGCCGTAGTGCGACCGATTCCGTAGATATAGGTCAGCGAGATCACCGCGTGTTTGTTATCTGGTATGTTGACACCAGCAATACGAGCCATTCACCTTACTCCAGTACCAATTGCCACGAACGGGTCAACCGAAAGGCGCGGAAGTGTATCCGCGCAGTGGCTAGAAATCAATAAAAAATAACTGCAGATTAACCCTGACGCTGCTTATGGCGCGGCTCGGTTTTGCAAATAACACGTACTGCACCGCGACGGCGAACAATCTTGCAATTGCGGCAAATCTTTTTAACAGACGCACGAACTTTCATTGCGATACTCCCATCAACCTCACGCTATCAGCGTGTCAAACCTGAACGGCCATAATTCTTTAAATTGGCCTTTTTCATCAGTGATTCATACTGGTGCGACATCAAATGCGATTGCACCTGCGCCATAAAATCCATAACCACAACTACAACGATCAACAGAGAAGTGCCGCCGAGATAAAACGGAACATTCCACATCACCACTAAAAACTGTGGAAGCAAGCACACTAGCGTTATGTATAACGCGCCAAACATCGTTAGTCGCGTCAACACGCCATCGATATAGCTTGCCGTCTGCTGACCAGGCCGAATACCCGGTAAAAATGCGCCTGACTTTTTCAGATTCTCCGCAACCTCGGCCGGGTTAAACATCAACGCCGTATAGAAGAAGCAAAAGAAAACTATTAGCACTGCAAACAGCAGGATGTTTAGTGGCTGCCCTGGGCCAATCGCCATTGCCACATCTTGTAACCACTCCGCACGATCCGAACCTTGACCGAACCATTGCGCGATCGATGCGGGAAATAACAATATCGAGCTTGCGAAGATCGCAGGAATCACTCCCGACATATTGACCTTCAGCGGCAAATGACTTGCCTGCGCCTGATATACACGGTTACCCCGCTGCTGCTTAGCGTAATTCACTGTAATTCTGCGCTGACCACGCTCAATGAATACGACCAAGAAAATAACTGCCGCCGCGAGCAGTACTACAAACAACAATACCAGCCAGTTCATTTCGCCCTGACGAGCCTGCTCAAGCGACTGCCCTATAGCGCTCGGGAGCCCCGCCACAATACCGGCGAAAATCAGCATGGAAATGCCATTGCCTACGCCACGCTCGGTGATTTGCTCACCTAACCACATCAGAAACAACGCACCGGTCACGAGCGATACAACGGCCACAAAATAAAACGCGATGCCGGTCGAGTAGGCCATACCCTGATTAGCAAGTCCGGCCGTCATGCCAGCACCTTGAATCAGGGCGAGCACTACCGTGAGATAACGCGTGTACTGGGTGATCTTACGACGCCCAGCTTCGCCATCCTTTTTCAGCGCTTCGAGCTGCGGAGTAACCGAACTGAGCAGCTGCACAATAATCGACGCTGAAATGTATGGCATGATCCCTAGCGCGAAAATACTCATCCGCTCTAGCGCACCACCGGAAAACATGTTGAACAGCCCAAGGATGGTCCCCTGGCTCTGATTGAACATACTCGCCAGCTTGGCTGGATCTATACCTGGAACGGGAATGTGCGTTCCGATGCGATAAACAATTAATGCGAGCAGAAGAAAACGAAGGCGAGCCAAAAGCTCGCCCATACCCGCTTGCGACCCCGCAGACTGCATACCGGGTTTCGCCATTATTCCTCGACCTTGCCGCCGGCTTTCTCGATCGCTTCGCGAGCGCCCTTGGTCACAGCCAAACCTTTGAGCGTCAACGCCTTGGTTACTTCTCCGCTCAGGAACACTTTAGCGCGCAGCATATTGTGCGATATCAAATCCGCGCGCTTCAGCGCGTCCAAATCAATAACCGCATCTTCTACCGCATTAAGCTCAGAGGTACGGATCTCTGCCGTGACCCGAGCGATGCGAGAAGAGAAACCGTACTTCGGCAAGCGGATCTGCAGCGGCATCTGACCGCCTTCAAAACCTGGACGAACTTTGCCGGTACCACGCGACTTCTGACCCTTGTGACCACGGCCACCAGTTTTACCCAAGCCGCTGCCGATACCACGACCGAGACGCTTGCCAGCCTTTTTATGGCCAGGGGCGGGACTCAAGCCATTCAAACGCAAATCTGCAGTCATGCCATTACTC
>CBFHCK010000190.1:0-5536 GCA_965653955.1 uncultured Spongiibacteraceae bacterium | reverse complement strand
ATTTAATTATTCAAATATTTAAAAAATTGTTTGGAATTATTAAAAAAAATTAATCATTGACATTCAAGCGGTCTTTCAATTGAGAAACAACGCGCGAGAAATTCGCACCGGCGCGGTCCATTTTGTTGACGAACACAACGCGCGGCACGTGATATTTGTTGGCCTGACGCCATACGGTTTCTGTCTGCGGCTGCACGCCGGATGAACCGCACAACACAACGACGGCGCCATCGAGTACGCGCAGCGAGCGCTCAACCTCGATCGTGAAGTCGACGTGGCCGGGGGTATCGATAACATTGACGCGGTGTTGGTCGAATTGAGCCTGCATGCCCGACCAGAACGTGGTGATCGCAGCAGCGGTAATGGTGATACCCCGCTCTTGCTCTTGCGGCATCCAGTCTGTTGTCGCGGCGCCATCGTGCACTTCACCGATCTTGTGGCTCAAGCCCGTGTAAAAAAGCACGCGCTCGGTAGTAGTGGTCTTGCCCGCATCGACGTGGGCGACGATACCGATGTTACGGTAGCGCGAGAGTGGGGTTTGACGTGCCACGATACTTTCCTCGAAAAACAGACTTATAAAGTCGCGCCGCGAAACGCGGCGCACGTACTAACAGCTGAACATCAGAAGCGGTAATGCGAGAACGCTTTGTTGGCTTCCGCCATACGATGCACATCTTCACGCTTCTTAACGGCCGCACCTTTGCCTTCGGAGGCATCGATGATCTCGCCCGCAAGGCGCTGCGCCATCGATTTCTCGCCGCGATCGCGCGAGTAATCCACCAACCAGCGCATCGCCAACGCCATACGACGGGACGGACGCACTTCAACGGGAACCTGATAGGTGGCACCGCCAACGCGACGCGATTTCACTTCGACCATCGGTGCAATGTTATCGAGCGCCGCATCGAATGCTTCCATCGGATCTTTGCTAAGACGCTGGCTGACGAGATCCAGCGCACCATAGACAATACCTTCGGCAACAGATTTCTTACCGCTGATCATCACATGGTTCATGAATTTGGCGAGTTTGACATTGCCGAACTTGGGATCTGGCAAAACTTCACGTTTCGCGACGACGCGTCTTCTTGGCATTTCTGCACCTTTCTCTTCAGGTAACTCCGGGGACTTGCCCGCCGATTACGACACTGGCGAGGACCCGGCCTTACTCAAGGTTTATGTGAACGATGCGGCGATTGCCGCATCGGTGGTTTTAACTTACGACTTAGGACGTTTGGTACCGTATTTGGAACGACCCTGCTTGCGGTTGTTGACACCCGAGGTGTCCAGGCTGCCGCGAACCGTGTGATAACGCACGCCCGGCAAGTCTTTTACCCGACCGCCGCGAATCAGAACCACGCTGTGTTCCTGCAGGTTGTGGCCTTCACCGCCGATGTACGAAGTCACTTCGTAACCGTTAGTCAGGCGCACACGACAGACTTTACGCAAAGCCGAGTTCGGCTTTTTCGGCGTCGTGGTGTACACGCGAGTGCAAACACCGCGGCGCTGCGGACAACCTTGCAGCGCAGGCACGCCACTTTTTTCTACCGGGCGCTTGCGCGGCTTGCGCACCAGCTGGTTAATCGTTGCCATTACATAACTCCAAAAATAAAGACCTTCCTACTCAGAAGGCCTCACATCAGCATGCAATCTTTAGCGCGACTCACATCGATCAAAAAATTGCCGAAAATAGGGAGCGCGAATTCTAAAGATGCGCTCCGCTCCCGTCAACACGCTTAAACATTGTCCTTCAACGCTTCGGTCAACGCCGCTTCGACATCGGAAGCTGAAACCCCAGCCTGGCGGCTCAACTCCTGTTCGCGTCGACGTTTCCGCTCGGCGTGATACGCAAGACCGGTACCCGCTGGAATCAAGCGACCCACCACCACGTTCTCTTTCAGGCCGCGCAGGAAGTCTTTCTTGCCGGTGACCGCAGCTTCGGTCAACACGCGAGTAGTTTCCTGGAACGATGCTGCCGAGATGAACGATTCGGTCGCAAGCGATGCCTTGGTGATACCGAGCAATACACGCTCGACCGTCGCCGGGATTTTGTCCGCGGCACGCAGCTGCTCGCTTTCTTCGACCGAACGCACGTACTCGACTTGCTCGCCTTTGATAAACGACGAATCGCCTGCTGCGTGAATATCGACCTTGCGCAACATCTGACGCACGGTGACTTCGATGTGCTTGTCGTTGATTTTCACGCCCTGCAAACGGTACACGTCCTGAATTTCGTTGACGATGTACTTGGCCAGCTCTTCGATACCCTTCAGACGCAGAATATCGTGCGGGTTCAGCGGGCCTTCCGACACGACTTCGCCTTTCTCGACCTGCTCACCTTCGAACACGGTCAGACTGCGCCATTTCGGAATCAGCACTTCGTAATGATCCGAGCCATCTGCCAGCGGTTTGCCGTCCGTCGGGGTAATGACGAGACGACGCTTGCCTTTGGTTTCCTTACCGAAGCTAACGGTACCGGAGATTTCCGCGAGGATCGCAGGCTCTTTCGGTTTGCGAGCTTCGAATAGATCCGCAACGCGCGGCAGACCACCGGTGATGTCGCGAGTTTTGGACGATTCCTGCGGAATACGCGCAATAACGTCGCCGACTTTCACCTCGGAGCCATCTTCGAGACCGATGATCGCGTTCGCCGGCAGGAAATAATGAGCCGGTACATTCGTGCCGGCGAGCAGCAGTTCATTGCCTTTCGAATCGACCAACGTTACCGCCGGACGCATATCCTTACCTGCCGCCGGACGCTCGCCCTGATCCATTACCGCGATGCTGGTCAAGCCGGTCAATTCGTCGGTTTGACGCTTGATCGTGATGCCCTCTTCCATGCCGGACAGCTTCACGCGGCCCGCCACTTCAGTGATGATCGGGTGAGTGTGCGGATCCCAGGTCGCAACGATCTGACCGGCCTTCACTTTGGCGCGGTCGGCGACTTTAAGCAGCGCGCCGTACGGCAGTTTGTAGCGCTCGCGCTCGCGACCGCTCGCATCGGCAATCGCGACCTCACCGGAGCGGCTGACCGCGACGAACGTGCCATCGGTTTTCTCAGCGAGCTTCAGGTTGTGCAGACGCACTTCACCGTCGGCCTTGATCTGAATATTGTCAGCTGCGGTTGCCCGCGACGCTGCACCACCAATGTGGAAGGTACGCATCGTCAACTGCGTGCCAGGCTCACCGATCGACTGTGCCGCGATGACACCGATCGCCTCGCCAATATTGACAAGGTGACCGCGTGCAAGGTCGCGACCGTAGCAGTTCGAGCAAACGCCGTAGCGGGTTTCGCAGGTAATCGGCGAGCGCACTTCGATCTCGTCGATACCCATTTCTTCCAGTGTGCTAACGCCTTTCTCATCGAGCATAACGCCTGCGGTCACAACCACTTCACCGCTGGCCGGATGCACCACATCCTTCGCAACAACACGACCGAGCACGCGGTCGCCCAGCGTTTCGATGATGTCGCCACCGGCGATAACTGGAGTCATGCGCAGACCTTGATCGGTGCCGCAATCGACTTCGGTGATTACCAGATCCTGCGCCACGTCAACCAGACGACGCGTCAGATAACCCGAGTTCGCCGTTTTCAACGCGGTATCGGCAAGACCTTTACGCGCGCCGTGTGTCGAGATGAAGTACTGCAGAACGTTCAGACCTTCGCGGAAGTTCGCGGTGATCGGCGTTTCGATGATCGAGCCATCCGGCTTCGCCATCAGACCGCGCATACCGGCGAGCTGACGAATCTGCGCGGGTGAGCCCCGCGCACCCGAATCGGCATACATGTATACCGAGTTGAACGAGGGCTGGCGCTCTTCTTTGCCTTCTTTATTAATGACAGGTTCGGTCGACAGACCTTCCATCATCGATTTGGAAACCAGATCGTTAGCGCGCGACCAAATATCGATCACCTTGTTGTACTTCTCGCCCTGGGTTACGAGACCCGAAGCGTATTGCTGTTCGATTTCTTTCACCTCGGCTTCGGCGCGATTGATGATGTCCGCCTTCGCAGCCGGAATTTCGAAATCGTTAACGCCGATCGAAGCACCCGAACGGGTCGAGAACTCGAAGCCGGTATACATCAGCTGGTCGGCGAAAATGACCGTTGCCTTCAGGCCAACCTTGCGGTAGCACTGGTTCAGAATGCGTGAAATCGCTTTCTTGGTCATCGCCTGGTTGACCAGATCGAACGGCAGTCCCTGCGGCACAACGCGCCACAGCAGCACGCGACCGATCGTGGTCTCGACCAGTTTGATCACATCATTCTTGGAGCCATCTTCATTGAAGGTGACTTCGCGAATACGGCATTTCACGCGCGCCTGCAGATCGGCCACACGCGTCTCGTAGGCGCGATGCACTTCTTCTGGATTTGCGAAAATCATGTCTTCGCCCGGCGCGTTAATACGCGCACGCGTCATCCAGTACAAACCGAGTACAACGTCCTGCGACGGTACGATGATCGGCTCGCCGTTCGCTGGCGACAGGATGTTGTTCGTCGACATCATCAACGCGCGCGCTTCGAGCTGCGCTTCCAGCGTCAGCGGCACGTGGACCGCCATCTGGTCACCGTCGAAGTCGGCGTTGTACGCCGCGCACACGAGCGGATGAAGCTGAATCGCCTTACCTTCGATCAATACCGGTTCGAAGGCTTGGATGCCGAGACGGTGCAGAGTCGGCGCGCGGTTCAACAGCACCGGATGCTCCCGGATAACCTCGGCGAGGATATCCCACACTTCTGACGGCTCGCGCTCGACCATCTTTTTCGCGGCTTTGATAGTAGTAGCGAGGCCACGCGCTTCGAGCTTGCCGAAAATAAACGGCTTGAACAGCTCGAGTGCCATTTTCTTCGGCAGGCCGCACTGGTGCAGACGCAACGTCGGACCGACCACGATAACCGAACGACCCGAGTAATCGACGCGCTTACCGAGCAGGTTCTGACGGAAACGACCCTGCTTGCCTTTGATCATATCGGCGAGCGATTTCAGCGGACGCTTGTTCGAACCGGTGATCGCGCGACCGCGACGACCATTGTCCAACAGCGCATCGACCGCTTCCTGCAGCATGCGCTTTTCGTTACGCACGATAATGTCCGGCGCTGACAGATCGAGTAGACGCTTCAGACGGTTGTTACGGTTGATCACGCGGCGATAAAGATCGTTCAGATCGGACGTCGCGAAACGGCCGCCATCGAGCGGTACCAATGGACGCAGATCCGGCGGCAATACTGGCAGCACGGTCATGATCATCCACTCGGGCTTATTGCCCGAAGATTGCAATGCTTCGAGAAGCTTCAGGCGCTTCGAAAGCTTCTTGATTTTGGTTTCGGAAGTCGTTTGCGGAATCTCTTCGCGCAGACGATTGATTTCCTCTTCCATGTGGATGTCAGCGAGCAGCAGCTGAATCGCTTCGGCGCCCATTTTCGCGACGAACTCGTCACCAAACTCTTCCATCGCTTCGAAATATTGCTCATCCGACAGCAGCTGACCTTTTTCGAGCGTGGTCAGACCAGGATCGGTCACAACATAGGATTCGAAAT
>CBFHCK010000189.1:0-5549 GCA_965653955.1 uncultured Spongiibacteraceae bacterium | reverse complement strand
CCAGTCGCTATATTCCTCTCGACGCGTTGCCCCTCAACCACAATATGAAAGTGGACAGGCTTAACCTGCCGCATCCGGATAGCCTGATTAAATCCACGCGTCCGGAAAATCCTCCTGTCGGGCCTACCGAAGAAAAATTGGCAAAAATTTGGCGAGATATTTTGCGGGTCGCATCCATCAATCGCACCGATAACTTTTTCGATCTGGGCGGCAGCTCGCTCAGCGGTCTACAGGCGCTCATCGCCATCGATGCGGATCTTAATTATCGTCTTGAGGGCATGGATCTGCTGCGCGAAACCCTTGCGGTAATTGCTCGCCAGATCGATAGCGCGCAAGGGCGGGCCAGCATTGCCTCCGTTCCACTTAATCAAAGTTTTAACGGCGATGCGTTTTATTTCGGGCCCGAGTCCGAACTCTACGGCTATTTTCAACCGCCTCTGGGTATTGCGCAGGCGCGTGGCGCAGTGTTGATCTGTCCGCCCATAGGCAGCGATTGGACTCACATTCAGTTTGTCGTGCGCAAGCTGCAACTCAAATTGGCGGATGCCGGTGTAGCCAGTTTGCGTTTTGATTTTTATGGCTCGGGCGATTCCATAGGCGAGCAATCCGAAGCCAGCCTGAACCACTGGCGCAGAAATTTGCTTGATGCCTGGAATCAACTTGAGGCGCGAGCGCCAAGCTGCACCAAGTTAATCCTGGGCATAGGTCTGGGAGGCGGGTTAGCGCAGGAGTTTGCTCAGCGGCAAGGTTTGGCGGCGCCATTTCTGTGGGCGCCCGTTAACGATGGCGCTGATCATTTACTGCAATTACGCCAAGCGCAACGCGCATTGCGCAAACGTATGCGACCAATCCTTCCGTTGTGGCCGCAATGGCGTCGATCAAGCGGCGAGGAGCTATTGGGTTTCCACTATGGTCCGCAGCTATTAAACGAACTGGAAGACTTCAACGTGCCGGCGCCCCTCGATCACCTGAGCCATCTTTCCCGACCCAACTGGTACCGTTATCAAGGGTTAGAGCAATTGCTGGCGGATACCGGAATTTCGGGCGAACTTGCGGCCGCACTCGTGGCCAATCTGAACAAGGTGCAAACCCAATGACCGTCGAACAAGCTGTGCAGTTTGGTTTGAATCGATCGCTGGTCGGCGTAATGACTCGCGAGCAGAACTGGCAGCATGGACCTGCCTGCATATTGATTAATGCGGGGCTGACGCCTAAGGCCGGTCCGTTCCGTCTTTACACCCGCTTGGCGCGCCAACTGGCTCAAGCAGGCTTTTGCTGTTTACGCTTCGATCTCGACTCTTTAGGGGACAGCGGTTCCGTTTACAGCGATAAGCAGTTGCAGGAGCGCACCCAATTACAAATCGAGGAGGCCATTGCACTACTTCGTGCGCAGCCGGGAGTTAAACGCATTTATCTGGGTGGCCTATGCTCGGGCGCGGAAGCCGCTCTGCGCAGTGCCGAGGCCGATCTGAATATCGCCGGCGTCTTTATGATCGATCCTTTCGCGATTGCCACTCCCCAAGCCAAGCTCAGGTCTTTTTGTTATCGGCTTTATCGCCGTCTGCTGCGGTTTGTCGGTCTTTATCAGCCCGGAGCACCGAGCCAAACCGAGTTAGTGGATTACAAATATATCGGCTACGCCGAGGCGCATCGGCTGCTCGCAAACATGCTCGAACGCAGGGCTTATTTGCACTTTATTTATACCGCCAGCGTGAATGAATCCTTCAACCACCCCAGCCAATTGCAGCTCGCCTTTAGCGACTTATCGATAGCGGGAAATGTACGCGTCGATTATCTCGGCGATGTAAGCCACACGCCGGTGTTGGCTTATCAAGTCGAAAAAATGCTGAAGGCAATTAGCAAACCGTTGCTCGCGCGTGAAAAAAATCTGGCAACGCGCGACATAGCGTAAGCGTTAGAGCACGCCGCGGCGCTCTTGATCCAACTCGATCGATTCGAACAACGCCTGAAAATTTCCTTCGCCAAAGCCGCGATTACCCTTGCGCTGGATATATTCAAAAAAAATCGGCCCGATACTGTTTTTGGTAAAAATCTGCAGCAAAAAGCCACCGCCTTGACGCTCGCCGCCATCAATTAAAATGCGTTCGGCATGCAGCGCGGCCACCGACTCTCCGTGTCCCGGGAGTCGCTTATCAACCACTTCGTAGTAAGTATCCGGAGTGTCCTGAAACTCGATATTCGCCGCACGTAACGCTTTAACAGTGGTGTAAATATTTTCAGTTTCGAGCGCAATGTGCTGCACTCCCTCGCCGTTGTATTCGCGTAAATATTCGGCGATCTGCGATTTGTCATCTTTGGTTTCGTTGAGGGGAATAATAATGTTGCCGCATGGGCTGGCTATCACTTCGCTGAAGAGACCGGTTTTTTTCCCCTCGATATCGAAATGGCGTACTGGTTCAAAGCCAAATATCCGTTTATAAAAATCCTTCATGCGGGCAATCCCGCCCTGGTACAGATTGTGGGTAAGGTGATCCACGCGTCGAAGCTGATTAAACGTTTGCGCCGGCAGGTCGCTCGAAAAACCGCGAATCAATTCCCGCCAGGCCCGATCGTCTACCAGATAAATCAACGATCCACCCACACCCTTAATGGCGGGAATTGGATAATCGCCAATTTCTGCCACCTCGGCGCCCAGCGCCAGCGCCTGCTGCTGGGACGCGGCGCCGTCTTCCACACGAAATCCTATGGCGGATACACCGCGTCCATGACGTGCACGAAAACGCTCGGCGTTGCCGCCGTTGCATGGATTGGAAATAAAAAAAATCTGCCCGGAGTGATGTAGGGTCGTTTCCGGACGCTGGCTGTGGTCGTATTGTCGCAATCCCATTTGCGAAAACAGATCTCGCAAAAGTGCGGGTTTGCTACCGGAGAATTCCACGAACGCGAGGCCTTTGGTAACTACCGGCATAAGTTTAAGTTTGTTCATATGTTCACGCTGTGCCCCGTGTTCAAATGCTCGACTTGGAGCTCAAGTGCTACTGTAGCCGATTTCGGGCACCTTCTAGCGCATGTAGTTCTCGTACGGGCAGAAGTCCTCCGGCTACGATGATCGAGTTATGCAAAATTCGCTGTTTCCTGAACCCAATAAACAAGCTGCCTCAAAAGTGCGGGCGGCAACACCCGATGCGGCAGTGATCGAACTCGCGGGCTCGATGCCCGCCAATGTATATCTCGGCACTTCATCGTGGAGTTATCCCGGTTGGGCCGGCAGCGTTTGGGACGGCGATTATTCCGAATCGACACTGTCGCGTTACGGTCTCGCCGCGTATTCGCAACATCCTCTGTTGCGTGCAGTCAGTATCGATCGCGGCTTTTATCGGCCGCTAAGCGCTGCGCAGTTTGCTGTATACGCCGCGCAAGTGCCGGCCGAATTTCGTTTCGTCGTGAAAGCACCGTCATTGGTTACCGATGCATTGATCCGCGATGAAAGCGGAAAGGGCATGCGGATCAATCCCAATTTTCTCGATGTCGAAATCGCGCTGCGCGAATTCGTCGAGCCCGCACTAATGGGGCTCGGCAGCAAGCTCGGTGCATTGGTATTTCAGATCAGTCCGTTGCCGATTCCGTGGCTGACGCAAATGCCTCGGTTGATTGCGCGCCTGCACGATTTATTGCGTGCGATTCCCGATGTGCGTGCGACTGCGCCCGATGCAGCGATCGCCATCGAGGTGCGCGATGCGCAATGGCTGACGCCCGTTTTCATTTCTGTTCTGCGCGATACCGGCGCAACTTACTGCATGGGATTGCACGCGAAAATGCCGCGCATAGCGGAGCAATTACCGATTTTGCGAGCGCTATGGCCGGGACCTTTGGTGTGTCGGTGGAATTTAAATCCATTGCACGGCGCTTACGGCTACGAGGATGCGGCACAACAATACGAGCCCTACGATCGCATTCATGATGCGGATATCGAAACGCGACAGGCATTGGCGCGGGTAATTGCCGGTACGGTCAGCGGTGGTCAAAACGCTTTTGTCACGCTCAGCAATAAAGCGGAAGGCTCGGCGCCGTTGTCGGTCATTGCGCTGGCCGAAGCGATTCATGAATTACAGCGCTAGCCGGATCGCGCGTGTCTGGCCCCATATCATTAAGAAACTGTAACGCCCGCGTGCTTGCGCCCTGTCAAACGGCGCGAGTTTAATGGCCCACATTCGAGGTATTCACCGAAAACGAAATCCCACCTCGATGCGTATTTCGTTTAAACGCCTGTCAAAAGATCTGGCGAAGTTCAGATGATTCAGGCTCTCGTCTATAGCGATGGTCGGAAGAGGATGATCTTATGGAGCAACTCACTGCCGCAGTTAGCGCCGAGTCGTCCGGTTGGCGCCGGGCGGTTTACTTTCTGACGCTCCCGTTTCATTGGCTTGAAACCGCAATCTCGTTTCTGATCATGGCGCCGTTCCAGCCGCTTTGGCGATGGTTGGATGCACGCTCGGAGCGTTTCGAAAAAACATTGGCGCGCAAAATTATTGCCGTCAGCCTGTTTCCGACTTTCCTCATTGCCGGGTTTGTTGTTGGTTTCGAACTGGTCGAACGCGGGCTGGCAGCTCAGGACGTGCTCGTCCTGATGATGGCTTTGCTGGTGATGGGCGCGATCATGGCACCGCTCGAACGATTGATGCCGTGGAGCAGGAGATGGCTGCGCAGCGGCAACGATAGTGGCGTTGATGTCCTGGTGGCGTTCGGCGGCGGATCGCTGTTCGGCATCATCCTGGGGCCTCTGGGAATCTTTACTACGGCCTGGTTGGTGGGATGGATTCACCAGCAGCTGCCGCCCGATACGATCAAAAGCTTCTGGCCGACAGCGCTGCATCCGGTTCTACAAGTGTTGCTATTACTCGTCGTGATGGACTTTTTTCGCTATTGGTACCATCGCTGGATGCATGAGCACACGTTCATGTGGCGCTGGCATTCGGTACACCACTCGTCAAAGCGGCTGTATTGGTTCAACGGCATGCGCTCGCATCCGATCGAGCAATTCGTATCGGGACTTATCTGGGTTGTTCCCTACACGTTGATTCAGGCACCGGTGGAAATCATTTTTGTCGCCGGCATCATCAGCCGCGTGATCGGCCGTTTTCAGCATACCAACGTCGATGTCGAACTCGGCCCGTTCGAATATATCTTCAGCGCGCCGAACAATCACAGATACCACCATGCAAAGAACATCGAGGAAGGTAATTCCAACTACGGCGGCGATGTGGTGTTGTGGGATCACGTGTTCGGCACGTTCTATTTGCCAAAGGGCGAACGCCCGAGCGACGACATCGGCGTCGGCGGTATGCCGGATTATCCGCAAACTTGGTTGGGTCTGATGCTGGCGCCGTTCCGCATCGGCATGTGGCGAGGAAAAGGGCGTCGCACGTCGCCGCAACGCAGCTCCCTCAATGAGAGCTCATGAAAAAAGGATTGCGCGTGATACAACTTTGCCATCTGATTCGCATCGGAACGTCGGCAATCCTGCTGTCGCTGGGGGTGTCGGCGTTCGCTCAGCCAGAGATGCTGGACAATGTAACGCATTCGACATT
>CBFHCK010000188.1:0-5550 GCA_965653955.1 uncultured Spongiibacteraceae bacterium | reverse complement strand
CGCAGACTTCGTCCATCCGCTTCTTGAGCAGACCGGTTTTGTCTTTTTCGAGCAATTGGTCCCAGAGCCGGCCCCAGATTACCTTGATCACGTTCCAGCCGGCACCGCGGAATACGCCTTCGAGTTCCTGAATAACCTTGCCGTTGCCGCGAACCGGGCCGTCGAGACGCTGCAGATTGCAGTTGACGACGAATACGAGGTTATCGAGCTGTTCGCGACCGGCCAGTGAGATCGAGCCGAGCGATTCCGGTTCGTCGCATTCGCCATCGCCGAGGAAGCACCATACCTTGCGATCGCCGTGATCGACGAGACCGCGACTCTGCTGATACTTCATCACATGCGCTTGATAAATCGCCTGAATCGGGCCGAGGCCCATCGATACCGTCGGAAATTGCCAGTAATTCGGCATCAGCCAGGGGTGCGGATATGAGGAGAGGCCATGACCATCGACTTCGCGGCGGAAATTATCGAGCTGATCCTCGTTGAGACGACCTTCGAGATATGAGCGCGCGTACATGCCGGGCGCGCTGTGACCTTGGTAATAGATCAGATCGGGCTTATCGCCTCCACGCCAGAAATAATTGAAACCGATGTCGTACAGCGTCGCTGCCGACGAGAAGGTGGCGATATGGCCGCCCAGACCTTCGTCATTGTCATTCGCGCGGATCACCATCGCCATCGCGTTCCAGCGAATCAGCGAGCGAATCTTGCGCTCCATGAACAAATCGCCCGGCATCCGCTTTTCGGCGGCCGGCTCGATCGTGTTACGAAATGGGGTGGTAATTGCCGCCGGCATTTTTGTACCGGCTTGCGCGGCATGTTCGGCCAGTGCTTTGATCAGAAAAGCGGTGCGACCGCGACCTTGATGTTTAAGTACGCTGTCCAACGCTTCGAGCCATTCGCGGGTCTCGAGCGGATCTTTATCCTCTAGCATGGTGTCTCCAACAATGAGCAAAAAACTGACGTCATCGCATTGCGTTTGGCGCGGGCAGGCCTTGGCGCCAAGCTTCGGACCGCATGGCTGCCCGAGGGTTCGTCGATGCGTCTTTGCATCGAGTGCGTTGATTTGTGAACCGCAAGTATAGAAGGACGTCAGTACAGATGATGGCAGTGACCGGATAGCGGAACTGCCCGTTGCCGCGCATCGGCAGACATCGCGCGACGGGATCGTCCGTTGCGCAATGCGGTGTGGAACTGTTCCACAGCGCTAGCTTGTAAAAATTTTACATCTTCTTGGCGATTCAGCAAGCTAAAATTTGCCGTTGTTCCGCGCAAATGGCGGGGCTTTGCCGCTTTTCTGCACAACGGACGATCCGGCTTCGAACTTTTGTAGTTTTATTACAAGTCAGGGCTCGGTTGCAGGGCAATTTGAATTCGGTGATTGCGTTGCGCAATGCGATTCCATTCCGCCGCACTGACGTTCGGATCTGTCGGATATTCCCACTTCGGTTCTGTCGCCCCCAGCGGCACCAGATCCAATGTGATGCCGGGCGGCAACTCGTCGCGGAAGCGTCTGAACGCGGTCGTTTCGCTCGCCGACATTTGTTTCGATTGCTCGATGCTCTGGCCCAAAGACGTGCAATCGGTTAAATGCAGTTCGGGCGGAGCCACTACCCAACTTCCCGCATTGCCTTCGCCGTTCGGCATTTTCAGCAAACAGAACTCACCCACATGACTTTCCACTCGAACGGTGCCATGGAAACCTGCGGCGCTCAATTGCTGCATAAGTTCCTGCATACGCGTTAGCCGATCGCCACCAAATGGAGGCTCGCCATATGGATACTCCTGCGTTTGATTGATCGCCCATTCAACCGCTTTGAATGCCATTAACCGCTGTTGCCGGAGCGCCGAGCGCTCGGTCAACGAATAAACCCACAATGCAGCAACGACGAGCAACGCCAGTCCGAATGCAATCGCCCATACCGAATAACGCGGTTCTGGCGGCGAGACGGGTGGAAGTGCGGCGGGAGGCATCGCTGCAGCGATGGTAGGGCGCTCGATCGGTTCGGGAGAGCGCTCTTCGATAACAGCGGCTGGCTTGATCGCGGGAGTTTTGTCCGCGCCGAGCGGTCGGTGCTCCGCCAGTCGTTTCAGTACGGCGGCCAGATCTTCAGCGCTGGCGGGTTTTGAAATCACGTCGGCGGCGCCGAGCGCGCGCGCCTGACCGAAGTACACGCCGCCCTGGGTCGATGTGTACATGACGATCGGAATACCCGCAGTGCTGCGGTTGGATTTGATTGCCTTCACAGCCTGAAAGCCATCCATGCCCGGCATCATGTGATCCATGAAGATCAAATCGGGGGCATGGGTATTTAGATAGTCGAGCGCCTGTTCGGCCGACTCCACCATGTCGGTGGTGAAATGCTGTTTGTCGAGTAACAGGCGCAGGGCGTAGCGCGCTGTTTTCGAGTCATCGACAATTAATGCATGCGGCATGCTTCATCCTAATGTGCTGAGCGGCCAAAAAACGACGTCAACAACTATAGCCTCAGTTCACCGGAACGCCCACGGTTCTCCATGATTGGGCGAGCATGATTTAGGCCTGCACGATTTGCGCCGAACCTTTCCTCCCACAGTGGCCTTGTTCGCAAATAATGGTGTTATTCGAACGAATAGAATTCCTGCTTCGCTTTGAAACGATCGAGATTGTCGATTGGCGCACCTTGTTGCAGTGCATCTTTCGCAAATCGACCGTTGACGGATAACCATATTGCATGGCCGGTCGGCGTCAGCACATCGCGTTGAAACAGCGCGCGCCATTGTTCGAATGTTAGAGCGTTTACTGCCGCTAACAATTGCTGGCGACTATCGAACTGCAGATAGCCCGAGCTAATGTCCTGCCATAAACGATCGCTCGCTTCGCCCAGATTTTTCGGTTGTTCCGCCAGCCGCTGCGCCAGCGCCGAGCGATGACGTTCGAATAGCGCGCGCAATTGCTGTTCATCGCGCTGCGACCACTGCGACAGAAATTCGCGATACGCCACCGCCAGTTGCGCAGGGCTTGCGACCGGCGACTGCGCGACAAAAATAAGTCCCGGCACATCGCGCACCGGATACACCGAACTCATAACGATGTAACCGAGTTGCTGACGCGTGCGTAACTGCGCGTAAAAATCTGCACCGATAATCTGCGCGCTGACACCCAGCGCGGCGCGTGTCGATTTTTGATTATCCGCCGCTTGTCGATACCACAGCAGCGCAGCGTCGTCATGCGGTGCGGGTAAAGTGCGGCGAACATCGGTATTTCCGATTTGCAGAATTTGCACGGGCGCCGGTGTTTTCGGCTGTGCGCCGTCGAATAAATGGGTTTGCACCAACGCCGCCAAACGGCGCGCGTCCGATTCGACGATATTGCCGTGTACCAGCATATTCACGTTGATGTGTGCGAGCAGAGCAGGGACGAATTGCTGTAATTGTTTAAGATCGATCGAATCGATGTGCTTCAGCATTTCGCTATCCGGCCAACGCGATTTAACCAGCACGTTGCCGATATCATCGAGCAGCAATTGATAGGGTGGTTGTTTGTTGTTGTCCTGTAACTCGCGACGATATTCGTGTTTGACGCGTGCAAATGTCGAGGCGGAAAATTGTGGTTGCCGCAACGCCTTCAATAATTGTTCGAGTAAGACATCCTGCTTTGGATCGAAGCCTTGCACGGTAATAGAAATACCGCGACCGCGATTAATCTGATAACCGAGACCCGCTAGCGCGGCGGGATACGAATATTCATTTAAATTTTCACGCAACATGCGCACGAATAGTTCGCTTTTTACCGCATTGCTCGCGGTGTCATCGGCGAGCGATGTTTGAATGTCGAGTGCAATCGTCGCTTTCGGTAAGCGGTAAATGGAGTCTTGCAGAAACCACGCATGTAAACCGCCGCTATCCTGCAACAGCGTGGGTTTTGCATCGCGTTGTACCGTTGGCGGCAGCGGTTTTAACGGCAGCTGTTCGGCAATGAATGGATTTGGTGGTGGCAATGTAATCGTCGGCGCAACGCCGGCGTTTTGCCATGCAAGCAGCTTGTCGGATGCGATGCCGGCGATACTGTAGGGCGTTGCGTAATATTTGCTGTGTCGATCGGTTTTTGCGTTGGGCGACGTCAGTGACAGCAACATGCGTTGCGGTGTCATGCGATCGATCAGCGCCTGAATCCGATCGTGTTCGAATTGTTGCATCAGATAATCGCCGCGAATGACTTCGGCGGCGGGGTAATCGTGCAGATTGCCGGCGAGCTGGCTGACGTCGCTAATCGGCGCGGGAATTTCGCGGAAACGAAAACGTTGTTCGGCGACGATTTGTTGTTCGCGATACAACCATTCGACAATGCCGCCATCGCGAATCCGATGAATCGTTTGATAAACGAGCTGCACGATGGCGTCGATGTGCTGCTCGCCCTCGGGCGTCAATTCGATATTGATATTGAATTGCGAACCACCGAGATAATCGAGACCGCGGCCGGCGCTGAGCGCTTGCGCCCAACCGCGTTGTTTTAAATCGGATAACAAACTGCCGGTGCCTTCGTGGCCGAGAATATTGCCGATGTATTCGAGTGATTTTGCGCGATAGTCGCTGCGCTGTTCCGGCAGCGACCATGCAAGCCCCAATGTGCGCTGTTGCTGCATTGGTTGAATCTGCACAAATTTCGGCAGCGTACTTTCTTCAAACAATGGGACGTTGATAGGCTCGACGCGGCGGTCGAAATTAGGTACCGGTGAAAAACGCGACGTCACCATGTGTTGTAAATCATCGAGAGACTCGCGCCCGAGTACGACTAGTGTCATTAAATTCGCCGAATAGTGTCGGCGATAAAACTCGATTAAATCTCCTCGCACAGGACGGTCGGTACGATCCGCGAGCGTATCCAGAGTGCCTACCGAAAATTTCGAAAACGGATGTGCCGGATTGACGATATCGCGAAAAACATCGAGTTCGCGGTGCGGATCGTTTTGAATATTGGCGCGGTACTCGGAATCGACCGCATGCTTTTCGCGTTCGACATTTTCGGCACTGAATAAAGGCGCAACAAAAAAGCGCGAGAAGCGGTCGAGGGTCGGTTCTAGAAATTGACTATCCACGTCGAAAAAATAATTGGTGTGCTCGAACGCGGTGAAAGCGTTGTGATTGCCGCCGTGCGCAGCGATGAAATCCTGATATTCGTCTGCTTTCGGATATTTATCGGTGCCGAGAAACAACATGTGTTCGAGAAAGTGCGCCAGGCCGGGGCGATCCTGCGGGTCGTTGCCGCTGCCGACATTGATGTCCAGCGCGGCTGCGGCTTTATCGGTGTTAGGCGCGGAAATCAACAAAACGCGCAACCGATTGGGAAGTTCCACATAACGATATGCACGCTGATCGCCGTCGCCGCGCAGCACTGTTACTGCGGTCGACGATGATTCTTGACTGATCGGCTGGCATGCGCCGAGCAAAGCGAACAGCGCAATCATTGCCGCTGTTAATTTCCATTGGTGGACGCGCAATTTCGCAAGCGGAGAATTCACGTTATTTCCTTAATTGATTTTTTGAAGATCGAAGGCGAGGGCGATCAGC
>CBFHCK010000187.1:0-5591 GCA_965653955.1 uncultured Spongiibacteraceae bacterium | reverse complement strand
CTGTTGATCGTGCACGCCGACGTGACCCCTGCGCCGCCCTTTCCAGCCGCAGCGATCGACCAGCCACGCCGCCGGTACCTTCGCATCGCCGCCCGGTGCCGGGAAATGCGGAATATCCGGATGGGTCTGCATCAGTTCGGCGAGGCGATGATGCGTAATCAGCGGATTCTTGAAGAAGCTGCCGGCGTTCGGCAACTGCGCCGGATCGGGCAACTTGCTCTGCCGGATCGTCCGCACCGCCTGTTCCACCTGCTGCGCCGACACGACATCGGCGTCGCCCAACTGCTCGCGCAGCGCCGGATAGCTCAGCACCGGCGAGAACTCCGTGCGCAGCCGCAGCACCACCGAGGTGATGATGAAACGCTCGCGCAGTTCGTGCTTGAAGATACTGTCGCGATAGCCGAGCCGGCAGTCGAGCACGCTGAGTTCGATGCTGCGCTGCTGATCGAGCGAATAACCGCGCACCGCATGCAGAAACTCCGAAAGCTCCACGCCATACGCGCCGATATTCTGAATCGGCGCCGCGCCGGCGGTGCCGGGAATCAGCGTCAGGTTTTCGAGGCCGTAAACGTTGTGCTGCAATGTCCATTGCACCAGCTCGTGCCAGTTTTCGCCGGCGCCGGCGGTGACCTCGGCACAGTCGTCGAATAATTCGATGAACTTCCCGGGCAGCGCAATCTGCAACGCGAGCCCCGGCCAGTCGCCGCGCAGCACCACATTACTGCCGCCACCGAGCACCAACAGCGGCAAGCCGCGCTGCTGCGCCCAGTTCACGCTTTCCTTCAGCTGCGAATGACTTTCGATACGAACGAAATAACGCGCCCGCGCCGGTAACGCGAGGGTATTGAACGCCTGCAGATCGACATCTTCGGTCATGTCGGCGTTCATCGATCCGCTCCCGCCGGCGCGGATAAACGGTGACGTCGGATCAGCGTGTCCAGCAATCCTTCGGCGGCATCTTCGACCAGATCGAGCACGTGCTCGAATGCGTCGCTCTCGCCGTGATAGGGGTCGGGCACTTCATGCAGACCGTGCGAGCCATACGTTAAAAACAACCCCAGTTCGCCGCGAAAATCGGCGGGCTGCAACGCCTGCAGATCGCGCAGATTTTGTTCGTCCATCGCGAGAATGTAATCGTGCTCGTAAAAATCTTGGGCGCTGACCTGACGCGCACGCAATGGATCGAGGTCGTAACCGCGCACCAGCGCCGCCGCCGCAGAGCGGCGATCCGGTTGCCGGCCGATATGCCAATCGCCGGTGCCGGCCGAATCGACCTGAATCATCTGCTGCAAACCACGCTTGATGACGAGCTGCTGAAATACGCCGTGTGCGGTAGGCGAACGGCAGATGTTGCCGAGGCAGACAAACAGCACGCGCACCGAATTCATACCGTGTTGCCAGCGCGATCGCGCAAGAACAGTCGCACGCGTTCGAGATCGGCGGCGGTATCGACGCCGGGCGGAATTTCTTCCTGCGATTCGTCAACGTGAATTGCGACGCCGTTTTCCAATGCGCGTAGTTGTTCGAGTTTTTCGAGGCGCTCCAGCCGGCCCACCGGCCAGCGCACGAAGTTATGCAGAAATTCGGCGCGGTACGCATAAATGCCGATATGTCGAGCCCATTCGCCACCGAGCGGTGCATCGCTATCCGCTAATGAATGTTTATTCCAAGCCTCTTTGTTCCAGGCCTCTCGGTCCCATGGAATGGGCGCACGGCTGAAATACAGCGCATGCAATGTATTGTCGACGACGACTTTAACGACATTCGGATCGAACACTTCATCGCGCTCGCGAATGCGTTTCGCCAGCGTCGCGATACCGGCACGCTCGGATGCGGCCAAATTATTCGCGACCTGATTGATGACTGCCGGCGGAATCAGCGGCTCATCGCCCTGCACGTTGACGATGATTTGATCGAGCGCGAGATCGAGTTTTTCCGCCACTTCCTGCAAACGGTCGGTGCCCGATTCGTGTGTCGCGCGCGTCATGCAGACTTCACCGCCGAACGCCATCACTGCATCGGCAACGCTGTCGCTGTCGGTGGCGACGACCACGCGGCTCGCATCGCTGGCGCAGGCGCGCTCCCACACCCATTGCAGCATCGGTTTGCCGGCGATATCGAGCAGCGGTTTGTTCGGCAGACGCGTCGACGCAAGCCGCGCGGGAATGATGACGATGAACGACATAATCTGTAGGCGCCTACCTGATGACAAAAAACAAGAGAACGAAAAATGAGAGAACGAGAGAAAAAAATTAACGACGAGCGACGCGCAGTTTACCGATTATCGCGGCGCCCAGCGACTCGGGCAACGCAGCGCGTACTTGCAGAAACCAGCAGCGCTCGCTGGCGAAGGTAACGCATTTCACCGCGTCTTTTTCTGTCATCACGATCGGCAGATTGTCGTCGAATTGCAGATCGTCGGCGGTAAACGCGTGGTGATCGGGAAACGTATGTTCGATCACGCTGCAACCCAGTGCGCGCAGTGTCGCAAAAAACCGCTGCGGATTGCCGATGCCAGCGACGGCATGGACGCGTGGATGTTGCTTGCACCAGGTGCGCGGCGGTATCGACTGACCATCGCTTATTTGTACGAACGCATCCGATGTGATCTGAAATGCAGTGTCGTCATCGCCGCCATTTCGCAGAATGACATCGACCCGATTCAATCGACTCTGCGGTTCGCGCAATGGGCCGACCGGCAAACAATGTTTGTTGCCGAAACCGCGCGCGTGATCGATCACCGCAATTTCGACATCGCGCTGCAACGCATAGTGCTGCAAACCATCGTCGCAAATCAGTACATCGCAACGATGCTGATTCAACAGATATTGCGCAGCGGCGGCGCGCTTCGGCGCAATTACTACGGGGCAGCGCGTGCGCCGTGCGATCAATAACGGTTCATCGCCGGCAATAGATGCATCGTCGCTGATGTTGATTGCATAGGGTGTGCTGGGCGGTTGCGCGCCGTAACCACGACTGATCACGCCCGGCTGAAAGCCGGCGCGCTGCAATAATTCGCACACGGCGATAGTGACCGGCGTTTTACCGGTGCCGCCGACGGTGATATTGCCGATCACGATAACCGGCACCGGCGCGCGCAAACTGGCGAGAAGTTTCGAGCGATAAAGCACACGCCGTAACGCAGCAAAAAAACGAAATACCAGCTCAAGGGGCCACAGCAGATACAACCAGCCAGGATTGCCGTACCAGCGCTGCTGCAAATGCTGATCGAAATTCATTGGTTTATTTTTTTTCTTCCGGTGTTTGCGTGGTGAGACTCAACCGTGCAAAACCCAATTGCCCCGCTGCATCCATCGCACGCACCACGGCTTGATGCGGCGTATTCGCATCTGCGGTGATCGTTAACGGCAATGCGGTATCGCCTTCGGAAATTTCACTGAGTGCCGATTTCAGTGTCTCGACATCGCTTTTAGCGACGGTGCGATCGTTGATCGTGTAATGCCCATCCGCGGTGATGACGATTTCGATTTGTTTTTCGACACGCTCCGGCGGCGTACCTTCCGCTTCCGGCAACTGCACCGCCAGCTGGCTGCTTTTCGAAAACGTGGTGGTGATCATGAAAAAAATCAGCAGCAGCAACAGCACATCGACGAGGTTGATGATATTGCTGCCCATGTCGATATCGGTGGTGCTCGCTCGCTTGAAACGCATCAGACAAATTCCTTCATCAGCTCAATCCTTTCATATCGGCCTTGAACTCGATTTTGCGATCGCCGTGTACTGCATCCACTAATTTCAGCGTTTCCTGTTCGAGCATCAGCACCAATGCATTGATACGTCCGTTGAAAAAGCGATGCATCATCGTGGTCGGCACCGCGACGATCAAACCGGCGGCCGTGGTGATCAACGCTTCCGAAATACCGCCGGCGAGCACGCCGGGATCGCCGGTGCCATGAAAACGAATCTGATTGAATACATCGATAATGCCGAGCACCGCGCCGATCAAACCAAGCATTGGCGCAACCAGCGCCACCGTGCCGAGCGCGTTCATGTAGCGCTCCATGTTGAAGACCGCAACGGATGCCGCTTCTTCAAGACTTTCTTTCATTATTTCGCGGCCGTGGCGCGCGTTGCTGAGTCCGGTCGCAAATAACAAACCGAGTGGTGACGATTGTTTGAGTTCGCGAATTTTATTCGCGTCGAGCTGATTGTTTTTAATCCAGCCCCAGACTTCCGCCAGCAACTGCGGCGGCGCAATTTTACTGACGCGCAGCGCCAATGCTCTTTCAACGATGATCGCGGTCGCAACGATCGAACAGATGATGATGGGCAGCATTAACCAGCCGCCCGCTTTTATGATTTCAAACACCGTGCATCCTCGCATGTGATGGGCCGCTGAACTCTAGCACAGCATCCCTGCTCCGACAGCATTGCGGCAGCTCAATCCCAATAGTGTCGCTGTTGTAAACGCGTTCGCGTGATCTGCGCCACACGGCCGCGTTCGATTTGAAAAATCACCGCGCCATCGGAAGCCGTATTAAACAACTCGGCGCCGTGTTCGCGATAGCGTTGTTCGACGCCGGCATCGGGATGTCGAAAGCGATTGCGATAGCCGCTCGAAAACACGACATAACGCGGCTGTATTTGCGCGAGCAATGTTTCCGTCGATGAACTGCGGCTGCCGTGGTGCGGCGCCAACAAAATATCGGCACGCACCAAATGCGGATTATCCAGCAATTTGAATTCCGCACTGCGTTCGATATCACCCGGCAACAATGTAGTGATACCCGCGCCGCGTATTTGCAATACACACGAACGATTGTTGCCGCGAAATCGATCATCGATTGGATGCAGAATTTCAAACTCGACACCATCCCAATGCCATTGCATGCCACTGCGGCAGAGTTGCTCGCGCCCGCCATCGGCGATCGAATCGCCAACAAGCAGGCGCTGGATGTCGAGTCGTTGCGTAATCGCAGGCAAGCCACCGGCGTGATCGTTATCGCGATGGCTGACGACAACGGTGTCGAGCGTGCGAATACCTTTTCGATTCAGCAGCGGCAACACCGCAATATCGGCAGCGCTGCGTTCGGCGCCCAATTGTGGGCCGGTGTCGTAGAGCCCTCGATGCCCGGCGGTTTCGATCAGCACACTCAGCCCCTGCCCGACATCGATCACCGTGACGCGATAATCGCCTACTGCAATCGGCGGTAACGCCGGCCACAGCAGCGGCGTCAGCAACAGTGGTGCAAAACCGCGGCCCGGCGTACCGCGTGGCAATAACATCAATGCGGCTGCCATCGCGGCGCCCACCAGACCGATCGACGTAAAACCTCGCGCATGCCAGACACCGAAGGCACCGCGTTGCTGCAACATTTCGAGAAATTGCGTCAAACCGACCAGCGATAAATCCGACCAATGCCACAACGCCGCACCGATATTCGGCGCGATGGTATCCGCGATAAGCGCGATAAAGGCCAGCGGCATCGAGACGAAAGTCGACCACGGAATTGCAATCAGGTTTGCGGGCAATGCCAGCAGCGTGAGCTGGCCCGACAACGACAACAGGATGGGAATCGATGCGATGAAAACACCCCATTGGACGTTCCACCATTCTTTGATGGGCCACC
>CBFHCK010000186.1:0-5621 GCA_965653955.1 uncultured Spongiibacteraceae bacterium | reverse complement strand
GGGTGGTCTCGCGCTCGACAGCCGTCACGTGCATCCGGGCGATGTGTTTCTCGCATATCCGGGCGAACACATCGACGGCCGCCAATTCATCGACCAGGCCATCGCGAATGGCGCCATCGCCATCATTGCGGAAAGCGGTATCGAGCGCGCCGACCTGACGCTGCCGCTGATCAAGATTCCGCAGTTGCGCAACAAAGTCAGTGTTATCGCCGACCGCTTTTTCGATCATCCCAGCGCATCGTTGGAAGTGATCGGCGTCACCGGTACTAACGGTAAGACCAGCTGTACACAACTGCTCGGCCAGGCGTTGCGCGCCAGCGGCCAGTCGTGCGGCGTCGTCGGCACCCTCGGCAGCAGCCTCGATGGTTCGGTGATTGGCGGCGGTTTAACAACGCCCGATCCTATTGCGCTGCAACAGCAGCTTGCGCAATGGCGGGATCAGGGCGTCACTCATGCGGCGATGGAAGTCTCGTCGCACGGCCTCGTTCAAGGCCGCGTCGATGGCATTCGCATGCGCGGCGCCGTATTCACGAATCTGAGCCGCGACCACCTCGATTTCCACGGCACGATGGCGAATTACGGCGCAGCCAAGGCGCGGCTGTTTGACTTGCCGGGCGTCGAATTTGCGGTCATCAATCGCGACGACGTGTTTGGTGCCGAACTCGCCGGCAAGCTCGAATCCAAATTGCGCGTTCTCGATTACACACAGCATGGCGATGCTGCGATTGCGGTGCGCAATGCCGAATTCCGCGCCGATGGCGTTATCGCACAGGTCGCAACTCCATGGGGCGAGTTGACGTTGCGCAGCCATTTGCTGGGCGAGTTCAATTTGTCGAACTTGCTGGCTGTTGTCGGCGTGCTCGGTCAGCTCGGCTTGAGCGTCGAACAGCTGCAAGCGCTGGTGCCGACACTGCGCCCGATCGCGGGCCGCATGCAACGCGTTGGCGGCGTCGGCGAAATCGAAGTCGTCGTCGATTATGCCCACACGCCCGACGCACTCGAGCAGGCGCTGATGGCAGTGCGTCGTCATTGCGACGGCAAGCTCTGGTGCGTATTCGGCTGCGGCGGCGACCGCGATAAAGGTAAGCGCCCGCTGATGGGGTCGGTGGCCGCGCGACTGGCGGATGCCGTGGTGCTGACATCGGATAACCCGCGCAGCGAAAACCCGCAGCAGATTCTCGACGATATTCACGCCGGTGTCGGCGGCGATGCGGTTATCGAAAGCGATCGTGCCGCCGCTATCGCCTATGCCATCAATCACGCGCAGCGCGGCGATATCGTGCTAATCGCCGGCAAGGGGCATGAGGATTATCAGATCGTCGGCCACGATATGCGGCCGTTCAGCGATGTCGCGGTGGCGCGCGCCGCCTTGTTCGCGAGGGGGCCGGCATGATGGAAGCATTGTCCCTGCGCGCGATTGCGGCGGAACTGAGCGTCACGCTGTGGAGCGACGACCGCGCGATCGGCGGCGTCACTACCGACAGCCGCCATGTCCGCGATGGCGATGTCTATGTCGCACTGCGCGGCGAGCGGTTCGACGGGCACGATTTCGTCGCCGAGGTGCCGGCTAAGGGTGCGATCGCGGCTATCGTGCAGAACGTCACCAGCACCAGCATTCCGCAGTTGCAGGTCGGCGATACGCGGGCGGCGCTCGGGCTGATCGCGCGGATGAATCGCCGCAAATTCACCGGGCCGGTCATCGGCGTCACCGGCAGCGCCGGTAAGACCACGTGCAAAGAAATGCTGGCGGCGATTTTTGCGCAGGCCGGCGATACGCTCGCGACGCAGGGCAATTTAAATAATGAAATCGGCGTGCCGCTGACTTTGCTGCGGCTCGCACCGAATCATCGTTACGCCGTCATCGAAATGGGCGCGGCGCGGCGGGGCGATATCGAATACCTGTGCCGATTCGCCGAGCCCGATATCGCGATCGTCACCAGCGCGTTACCGGCGCATCTCGAAGGATTCGGCAGCGTCGATACGATTGCGGCGACCAAAGGCGAAATTTTCGCAGGGCTGCGCGAACACGGCACCGCGATCATCAACGTCGATAGCGAATACGAAGCGCTTTGGCGCGGCCTCGCCGGTTCACATCGCGTCTTTACGTTTGGTGTGGACCACAACGCGATGGTCAGCGCGAGCGACATCATGCGCGACGCCGCCGGCGTGCGCTTCACGCTGCACACTCCGAACGGCGATATCGCGATCGCGATGCCATTGCTCGGCGCGCACAACGTCCGCAACGCCTTGGCGGCAGCAGCGGCGAGCATCGCAGCGGGCCTTACGCTTGACCAGATTCGCGCCGGACTTGCCGCTGTCCATGCAATGCCGGGCCGCTTATATCCCTGCCTCGGCACACACGGCGAAAGCGTGATCGACGATAGCTACAACGCCAATCCCGGCGCGGTTAAGGCGGCAATCGATGTGCTCGCGGAATACAGCGGTGTGCGCCGTTTGATTCTCGGCAACATGGCCGAGCTCGGTCCGACCAGCGAGCAGCTGCATCGCGAAGTGGCTGGCTACGCCGCGGAACGTGGTATCGATGAATTGTGGTGTGTGGGTCCGCATGCGCCGCACCAGATCGAGACTTTCGCCGCCAAAAGTGGCTCGTCTACGTCCACATCTATGCCGGCGCGTGCGCAAGCGTTTGCGAATAACGCCGCGCTGATCGCGGCGTATCGCCAGGCGCAAATTCCCGCCGTCGTGCTGGTCAAGGGCTCGCGCAGTGCAGCGATGGAAAACATTGTCGCCGCGCTGCGCGGCGTCGCCACAGCAAACACGGGGGAGCACTGAGCATGCTGTACGAGCTCACCGTTTATCTCACGCAATTCGTCAAAGGCTTTAGCGTATTTCAATACCTGACGCTGCGCGGCATTTTGAGTGTGTTGACCGCGCTCGGCATTGCGTTGGTATTCGGCCCCGTGATGATTCGTCATCTTGTGGATCGTCAGATCGGACAATCCGTGCGCACCGATGGTCCGCAATCGCATCTGAGTAAGAAGGGCACGCCGACGATGGGCGGCGCGATGATTCTGCTTGCGATCGTTATCAGCACGCTGCTGTGGGCCGATCTGCGTAATCCATATGTCTGGGTTGTGCTCGCGGTGACGCTGGTGTTCGGCGCGGTCGGTTGGGTCGATGACTATCGCAAGGTGATCGAAAAAAATTCGCGCGGCTTACCGGCACGCTGGAAGTATTTCTGGCAGTCGATCGGCGGCGTTGGCGCGGCGATTTTTCTGTACATGCACGCCACCACGCCGGCCGAAACGCAGCTGTATATCCCGTTTTTCAAAAACGTGATGCTGCCGCTCGGGCTGCTGTTTATTCCGCTCACTTACTTCGTGATCGTCGGCGCGAGCAATGCGGTGAATCTCACCGACGGTCTGGACGGCCTCGCGATCATGCCGACCGTGATGGTCGGCGGCGCACTCGGTTTGATTACGTATCTGACCGGCAATGCGAAATTCGCGCAGTACCTGTTTATTCCGTACGTGCAGGGCTCCGGCGAATTGATCGTTTTCTGCGGTGCGCTGGTCGGCGCGGGGCTCGGGTTTTTGTGGTTCAACACCTATCCGGCACAGGTTTTCATGGGCGATGTCGGCGCGCTTGCGCTCGGCGGCGCGCTCGGCACGGTGGCGGTGATCTGTCGCCATGAAATCGTGTTTTTCATCATGGGCGGCATTTTCGTGATGGAAACCGTATCGGTGATTCTGCAAGTCGCGTCATTCAAATTGACGGGCAAACGTATTTTTCGAATGGCGCCGATTCACCACCATTTTGAATTGAAGGGTTGGCCGGAGCCGCGCGTGATCGTGCGGTTTTGGATTATCACGGTGATGCTGGTGTTGTTCGGCCTCGCCACATTGAAACTACGTTGAGCATGCACAGCGCAAACGCCATGACCATGATCGCATCGGACCAGCAGCGCGTCGTCGTCGGCCTCGGCCAGACGGGGCTGTCGTGCGCGCGGTATTTTGCGAAACGCGGTGTGCCGTTCACGCTGGTCGACAACCGCAGCAATCCGCCTGGGCTCGATGCATTCAAGCGCGAATTCGCCGATGTGCCATTGCAGCTCGGCGAGTTTTCCGAAGCATTGTTTAGTGCAGCGAGCGAATTGATCGTCAGCCCCGGCGTTGCGCTCGAAGAGCCGGCAATCGCCGCCGCGATTCGCAGCGGCGTCAACGTATGCGGCGATATCGATCTGTTTGTGCGAGAAGCCTCTTCTCAGAAAAAGCAGGCACCGATCGTCGCGATCACCGGTTCGAACGGTAAAAGCACGGTGACGACGCTGGTCGGCGAAATGGCGAAAGCCGCGCAACGCAATGTCGGCGTCGGCGGCAATCTCGGCGTGCCGGCCCTCGATCTGCTCGACGATGCGCGCGATTTGTACGTGATCGAATTGTCGAGCTTTCAGCTCGAACGCGCGCAGCCGCTCAATGCCGAAGTGGCGACGGTCCTTAACGTCAGCCCCGATCATATGGATCGCTACGCAAATCTCGGTGCGTATCACCTCGCGAAGCATCGCGTTTTTCGCGGTTGCAAACAGGTCGTGATCAATCGCGCCGATGCACTGACGCGTCCGCTGGTGCCGGATTCGGTACAGCAATGGACGTTCGGTATCGACGCGCCCGATTTCAAAGGCTTCGGTTTGCGCGAGCAAAACGGCGAACGCTACCTCGCCTTCGAACGCGAAATATTGATGCCGGTGCGCGAATTAAAAATCGCCGGCGAGCACAACATTGCTAATGCATTGGCGGCACTCGCGCTCGGTCACGCCGTGAATCTGCCGATGCCGGCGATGCTGCAAACGCTGCGCACATTTACCGGCCTCGCGCACCGCTGTCAGCTGATCGGCGAAAAAAATCGCGTGCGCTTTTACGACGATTCGAAGGGCACCAACGTCGGTGCAACCGTCGCAGCCATTGAAGGCTTGAGCAGTGCAACAGGGAAAGTCGTGCTGATCGCGGGTGGTGTGGGCAAGGGCGCCGAATTCGATGATTTGCAGCCGGCAATGGCTGCACATGGTCGCGCCGCCGTACTGATCGGCGAAGCGGCGCCCTCGATCGAAAACGTACTGAAAACTACCGTAGCAATCGAACGCGCCGGCGATATGGCGGCAGCGGTGCAACAAGCCGCGCGTTTGGCGCAAGCGGGCGATAGCGTATTGCTGTCGCCGGCGTGCGCGAGCTTCGACATGTTCGATAACTACGCGCATCGCGGCGATGTATTTATCGGCGCGGTAAAAAATTATCTGGAGACGCCCTGATGCTGGTGACTATCGCCGGCCAGCAGCGTCTGCTGTGGCCGTTGGAAAAAGAAGCGAACTGGTTGTTGTTAAGTGCGATCGCGCTGGCGATGGTCGGCTTGATCGGCATGGGTTCCGCGTCGGTCGAATTGGGAATGCGCAGCTACGGCAACGCGTTCTCGTTCGTACAGCGTTATTTATTTCATTTCGCGCTGGGTTTGCTGTTAGCCATCGCCGTGATTCGGGTACCGATGTCGTTATGGCAGCGCACCGGCTGGATGTGGCTGGTAGCTGGTTTGTTCCTGCTCGCGATCGTGCTGATTCCCGGCATCGGGCGGTCGGCGAATGGCGCGCGGCGCTGGTTGTCGATCGGGCC
>CBFHCK010000185.1:0-5676 GCA_965653955.1 uncultured Spongiibacteraceae bacterium | reverse complement strand
GTTGGCCGCGAAGTGTTCCGCGTCGGCGATCGCGTCCGCGCGATTCTGCTCGACGTGCGCTCCGATGCGCGTGGCCCGCAGCTCTACATGAGCCGTGCTTGCCCGGAAATGCTGGTTGAATTGTTCCGCATTGAAGTTCCCGAAATCGCCGAGCAGGTCATCGAAATTCGTGCTGCGGCGCGCGATCCCGGTTCGCGCGCGAAAATCGCTGTTAAAACCAACGATGGTCGTATCGATCCAGTAGGTGCGTGCGTCGGTATGCGCGGTTCGCGTGTGCAGGCGGTGTCGGGTGAGCTCGGCAACGAGCGCGTCGATATCGTGCTGTGGGACGACAACCCGGCGCAGCTCGTGATCAATGCGATGGCGCCGGCTGAAGTCGAATCGATCGTTGTCGATGAAGACGCGCACACGATGGACGTCGCGGTATCGCAAGATAATCTGGCGATGGCGATTGGTCGCGGCGGGCAAAACGTGCGCCTCGCCAGCGAGCTGACCGAATGGACCATCAATGTAATGAGTACCGAAGACATGGCGGCCAAGCACCAGCAGGAGTCCGGCCAGGTCATCAAAATGTTCATGACCAGTCTCGATGTCGATGAGGATATCGCCAGCGTGCTGGTCGACGAAGGCTTCACCAGCCTCGAAGAAGTGGCGTATGTGCCGCTCGAAGAGCTGATGTCGATCGAAGGTTTCGATCGCGATGTGGCCGAAGAGCTGCGCGCCCGCTCTAAAGATGCGCTGTTGACACAGGCTATTGCCAGCGAAGAGAAGCTCGGCAACCGAGAGCCGGCCGAGGATCTGCTGAACATGGACGGCATGGACCGCCATTTGGCGTTCCAACTGGCCAGTCGCGGCATTGTGACGATGGAAGATCTGGCCGAGCAGGCCGTTGAAGATTTACTGGAAGTCGAAGGACTGGACGATAAGCGCGCAGCGGAGTTGATCATGACTGCGCGTGCGCCCTGGTTTGCCGATCTTGAGCAGAAGCAGCAGGGCTGATATTCGCCGAATAGACGCGCGAATATTCAATAGAAGCCGGACGATGTACGGGAGAAGAATTGCATGGCAGAAGTGACCGTTAGCCAACTGGCGGAAGTAGTCGGTACGCCGGTTGAGCGCCTGCTGAAACAGATGCAGGAGGCGGGCTTATCGCACAGCCAGCCCAATCAACTTGTCTCCGATGAAGACAAGCAGATGTTGTTGACGTTTTTGAAAGGTAGCCACGGTGAAGACACCGGCGAGCCGCGCAAAATCACGCTGAAACGTAAAACCATCAGCACACTCAAGACCGGTAGCGGCCCCGCCAAGAAAACCGTCAGCGTCGAGGTGCGGAAAAAGCGTACCTACGTTAAACGCGATCCGAGTGAGGTCGACGAGGGCGAGCAGCTCCAAGATGCCGTAGCGTCGGAGGAGGTTGTCGAGCAGCCAGTTAGCGAGACCATTGAAGCGCCGGTTACTGCAGAGCCAATCGAAGTGGTGGCGGCAGCACCCGCGCCGAAAATCGAAGCGCCGGCTCCCGCGCCTGTGCCGGCTCCTCGCGAACGCGAGTGGGAAGAGGTTGTCGAGCCGCGCCCTGAATTACATCGCGCGAATATGGATCCTGAGGTTCTGCGCCATCAGGCGGCGTTGCGGCGTAAAGAAGAAGAGTTGCGCGAGCGCGAACATCGTGAGTCGGCTTTGGCGAATAAGCGTGCCGCTGAGGCCGCACGCTTAACGGCTGCTGTCCGCCCGGCGGCAGCTCCGGCGGATGCAGATAAAGCCAAAAAAGACCTCGCCGCCAAGCCTTTGCCGGTGCGCAAACGCGCCGACGATGAGGTCGAAGACGACAAGCCGAAGAAGAAGGGACGCAAGGAGCGGGTACCCGCTACCGCGACCGCCTTCGAGCCGCGCAACGTTGCCCGTGCCCATCTGCACGTGGAAGATTTTGTGCGTGAAGACGACGACGACGCACAGATGCGCCGTCGCAAGAAGAAATCCCTGAAATTGCCGGAAGATGTCAAACGACATGCCTTCCAGACACCGACTGAGAAAATTGTGCACGAAGTAGCAATCCCTTCCACCGTGACCGTTGGCGAGCTGGCCTCGAAGATGGCCGTCAAGGCGAGCGACGTCATCAAAGAGCTGATGAAGCTCGGCGTGATGGCGACCATTAACGATGCACTCGATCAGGAAACCGCGCAGATCGTTGTCACCGAACTCGGTCATACGCCGAAGCTGGTCAGCGACGATGCGCTCGAAGAAGCGCTGATCGAATCGTTGGCTGCACATGGTGGCACGCCGGAAGGCCGCGCACCGGTGGTAACCGTCATGGGGCACGTCGACCACGGCAAAACCTCGCTGCTCGATTACATCCGTAAAACCAAGGTGGCGAGCGGCGAAGCCGGCGGCATTACTCAGCATATCGGTGCGTATCACGTCGAAACGCCGAAAGGCATCGTCACGTTCCTCGATACTCCGGGCCATGCCGCGTTCACCGCAATGCGCGCCCGCGGTGCTAAGAGCACCGACATCGTTATCCTGGTTGTGGCGGCCGATGATGGCGTGATGCCGCAAACCGAAGAGGCGATCCAGCACGCCCGCGCGGCGAATGTGCCGATCGTGGTGGCGATTAACAAGATCGACAAAAATTCGGCCGATCCGGATCGCGTCAAGAACGAGCTGGTGCAGAAAGGCGTTATCCCGGAAGACTGGGGCGGCGATACGCAATTCATCGCAGTGTCGGCGCATACCGGTGTCGGCATCGACGATCTGCTCGATGCGGTTCTTCTGCAGGCGGAAGTGCTTGAGCTGAAAGCACCGAAAGATATTCCTGGCCAGGGCATTGTGATCGAATCGCGTCTCGACAAAGGTCGCGGCCCGGTCGCTACCGTGCTGGTTCAGAGCGGTACATTGAAAGCCGGCGATATCGTGCTGGCAGGTCAGCAGTACGGTCGCGTCCGCGCCATGCTCGATGAAAACGGTCAGCCGGTGGTTACCGCAGGCCCGTCGATTCCCGTCGAAATTCTCGGTCTTGATGGCACCCCGGATGCGGGCGAGCCCTTCGTCGTGGTCGAAAGCGAGAAGAAAGCGCGTGATGTGGCCGACTTCCGTCAGCACAAGGATCGCGAAGCGAAACTCAAGCGTCAGCACACCGCCAAGCTCGACAACATGTTCGCCAACATCGGCAGCGAAGAGAAGAAGACACTCAACGTTGTGCTCAAGACCGATGTTCGCGGCTCGCTCGAAGCGCTGCAGGCGGCGCTGGCCGACCTCGGCAACGACGAAGTATCCGTTGTTGTGGTGGGCTCCGGTGTAGGTGGTATCACCGAAACCGACGTGCATCTCGCATTGACTGCGAAAGCGGTGATCTTCGGCTTTAACGTGCGCGCTGATAGCGTCGCACGCAAAATCGCCGAAAACGAAGGCATCGATATCCGTTACTACAGCGTCATTTACGATCTGATCGATGATGTGAAGAGCGCATTGGTCGGTCTGTTATCGCCCGAAAAACGCGAGGAAATCGTTGGTACTGCCGAAGTGCGCGACGTGTTCCGCTCGCCGAAATTCGGCGCGGTCGCTGGCTGTATGGTCATCGAAGGCACGATTTACCGGAACAACCCGATCCGCGTGCTGCGCGAAGATGTGGTCATCTACGAAGGCGAACTCGAATCGCTGCGTCGCTTCAAAGACGATGTCGGTGAAGTGCGTGCGGGCTTCGAGTGCGGTATCGGCGTGAAGAACTACAACGACGTCAAAGTCGGCGACAAGATTGAGGTTTACCAAGTCAAAGAGGTCGCACGCACGCTGTAGCCGGTTGGCGCAGCGCTGCGATGTGCAGCGTTGCGCTTCACTGACGATAACGTCGAAACACTATGGCAAGAGAATTCAAACGCACCAGTCGCGTCGGCGATTTCATCAAGCAGGAACTCGCCAGCCTGATCCAGCGCGAGCTGCGCGATCCGCGCATCGGCATGGTCAGCGTGACCGGTGTCGAAGTCAGTCGCGACCTCGCGCATGCGACGGTATTCGTCACTGTGCTCGGTAAGGATTCGGCAGCAGACGCCGCCGAATCGATCGCCGCGCTGAACCATGCAGCGGGTTTTTTGCGCACGCAAATCGCGAAGATCAGCAATGCGCGCACCACACCGAAATTGCGTTTCGTCTTCGATGCATCCATCGGCCGCGGCGCACGTATGAGCAAGTTAATCGACGACGCAGTACAAGCGGATCGTGAGCGTCAATCCGATGCTGATGCCGACGACGTAGCGTCCTAGCGGTACGACAGATTGGGCAGGCAACGAAAAGGTCGACCAATCGACGGTATTCTGGTGCTGAACAAGCCGACCGGGATGACCTCGAACGGCGCGCTGCAAACGGTGAAACGACTCTACGGCGCGGCAAAGGTCGGGCATACCGGCAGTCTTGATCCGCTTGCGACAGGGGTGTTGCCGCTGTGTTTCGGCGAAGCGACCAAGTTTTCGCAGTATCTGCTCGATGCCGACAAAACATACCGCAGCACGTTTGTCTTCGGTGTGACCACGGCCAGCGGCGATAGCGACGGCGAGGTGCTTGAGCACTGCGATGCATCGGCGCTGACGCAGTCGGATTTGGAGCAGGCGATGGTGCCGTTTCGAGGCGCTATCGAGCAGGTGCCGTCGATGTATTCGGCACTGAAGAAGGACGGGCAGCCCCTGTACAAATTGGCGCGCCAGGGCATTGAAGTCGAGCGCGAGCCACGTGCGGTGACAGTGTTTGAATTTCGGATCGAAGCGTTTCGTCCCGGTCCGAAAGCCGAGGCAGATGTTTACGTGCATTGCAGCAAAGGCACGTATGTGCGCTCGCTGGCCGAGGATCTGGGCCGCGTGTTAGGTTACGGCGCGCACGTCAGCCGGCTGCATCGCGTGCAGGCCGGGCCGTTCGCCGAAGCCGACAGCGTATCGATCGAAACGCTATCGGCCCTAAAGGAGCGCGAGGCGCTCGGTGATTCTCCGTTCAGGGGAATGGATGCGCTGTTGCGTCCGGCTACGCTGGCACTCGAAGCGCTGCCGAAAGTGGTGCTGGCCGAAGCGGCCGGCTTCTATTTGCGGCAGGGGCAGGCAGTATTGGTGCCGAAGGCGCCAACCTCCGGTTTAGTGCAATTGCAATTGGCATCCGGTGAATTTATCGGTGTCGGAGAAATCCTGGACGACGGGCGCGTGGCGCCACGCCGTCTGGTAAACCTGCCATCGGCGACGGTGGCTTATTAACCCGGCGGCATTTGCGGGGTTAATAACAAACGCAGGATGCGTTTTATGCGGCTTTAGCCGCGTAGATTAAATGCATCAGGAAGATGTATTTAATCTGTGAGTTAAAAGTTCCCGCGAAATGCGGGTGAACCTGTCTGTAAACATGCGCGGGCAGGCTCAAATCGATGCATGTTCATTAAGAGGCAACAATCATGGCAATGTCAGCACAGGAAAAAGCGCAAGTTATCAAGGGTTACCAAACCGCCGAAGGCGACACAGGTTCGCCGGAAGTGCAGGTCGCGCTGCTCACGATCAATATCAACAAACTGCAAGGCCACTTCGGCGAGCACAGCAAGGATCACCATTCGCGTCGCGGTCTGATTCGCATGGTTAACCAACGCCGCAAGCTGTTGGATTATCTGAAACGCAAAAATGCGGAACGCTACACCAAGCTGATCGAACGTCTCGGTCT
>CBFHCK010000184.1:0-5694 GCA_965653955.1 uncultured Spongiibacteraceae bacterium | reverse complement strand
GAGTAGGTGGTGAATATTCGCCGCTTCATCCTTGACCGGTATAACCACAGAAAAAGGCACGTCGGCCATGCGCGGTCTCAATCGTTAGATTATTGGCCGGAACACGAGATGCTGGCGCGCCGGGTTGGCCAGCATATTAAGCGATGGATTTCAAAAACATAACCGACGCGGCAGGGTTTTTTTGTCGCGTCGGCCGAATTTTATGAAGGTTTAAGTCTGGCTTAATCAACTGCTCAATAAGTGCGCGGCATCAGGCAAATTGCAGCGTCATGTAGTGGAGGCGTTTGCGCTGCAACTTCAACGCGTATTCGAGTTCCTGCAGTCGCGAACTGATCGTTGTCTGCCGCCACATCTGTTGTAGCTCGGCGGTTCTTTCCGCCAATTGCACGCGCTTCTGCTCATACCATTGCTGACGCAGCGTGTTCCACTCTTGCAGATATTCGAGGAAATGCTGGTATTCGCGCTCAAGATGCTCCCGCCATACGTCTGCGTTGGGAGTCAGCGCGAGACGCTGCTGCGCGCGTTTGAACTGCATGTCGAGCAGCGCCTTCTGGATCTTGAAATCGGGAATGCGGTTCAGATCGCTGGCCAGACCGCACCAGCTGGCCACATTGATCATCCACTTGGTCGGATCGAACTGCCACCAGCGCACGCCATTGCGGTAATCGTTCTGAAACAGGTGATGGAAGTTGTGATAGCCCTCGCCGTAGGTCACCAGCGCAAGCCAGAAATTGTCGCGCGCGGTGTTCTCGTCGGTGTACGGCTGCTTGCCCCAGTAATGCGCCAGCGAGTTGATGAAGAACGTGACGTGATGATTCACCACGAGCCGCAGGAAACCGGCCAATAGCAGATAGCCCCAGTAATCGCCGGTCAGCGCGCCGAGCAATAGCGGCGGCGCCAGATTCATCCCCACCGCGAGCGGTGCGTAATAACGATCCTGAAATACAACGATCGGATCGCGCTGCAGATCGGGCACATTGCTGAAATCGATCTTGCCGGTCGGGTAATCGCGCAGCATCCAGCCGATGTGCGAGAACCACAGCCCGCGGTTGGCCGAATAGGGGTCGGTTTCGTTGTCGTCGACGTGCCGATGATGGCGGCGATGACCCGACGTCCACACCAGAATGCTGTTCTGAGTAGCGCTTGCGCCGAACAGCGCGAAAAACCAGCGCAACAGCGGATGCGCCTTGTAGGTGTTATGCGCGAACAGGCGGTGATAGCCGGCGGTGATCGATAGCCCATTGAATGCGAGGATCACGGCGAATGCGAGCCAGTTGCCCCAGCTATAGCCATGGGTGAACCCGTACCACGGCACTACCGTGATCGAGACAATGAAGGTGCCGATTAACACAACTGCGGGCAGCCACATGATGGGAGGTTTTACGACAGTGGACATCAGACAGAATCTCTAGAAAACGGCGACAGCGATCGAAAACAGATGACGAGACCTAAACGAATAGCGGAGCCAAAACGCAGATAACAAGGGCGATGGTAGACCAATTTTCACCCAGGGCACAGTGCGCATATGTACGCACAAGCGCGACCGTAACCGGTTCGATCTGCCTTTTATCCAGTCGTTAGATGAATCAGGCCGTGCTCAATGCTAAACGCAACCGCCTGCAGATATTTACCGCGACAAGGCCCATAAATGCACTCCCCGCTTTCGATAACGAACAGCGCACCGTGCGTTGCGCATTGAATCAGCTCGCCGTCGCCGTCGAGAAACTGATCTTCGAGCCAGTTCAGCTCGACTCCTCGATGCGGGCAGCTGTTGCGATACACATAAATCTGTCCGTCGCGCTTAATCGCGAACACGCTGTCATTGCCGAGTTCGAAGCCCTTGGCTTGATTTTCGCCGAGATCATCGACGTGGCATAAAGCCGTCATAGCGGAAGCCGTCTAATCATCAGGACAGAAACTCCAGTGCGTGCCGCAGCGTTTCGGCATTGTGTTCGACGCAGGCGCGCCCGGCTGCAATGGCTTCGGCGCCGCGCTGGTATTCGAGCAAACCGATATGGTTGACGTGCGGCAGCAGGATCACATCGGGCGGATCGCCGGCGAGGCGACTGCGGGTGATGCGGTCCTGCATGATCGTGATGGCACCCTGCATCACTTCGAGGGTGCGCGGGCCTTCGCCGCCCGCGAGCAGTTGTTTAAGCGGGTTGGTTGCACCGCGCCACGCGCTGCCGAGGCGGCCAAGCAGGTTGGGTGTGCGCTCGTTATCGTCGATGTCCTCATCTTCCGCCCCGAGTTGCACTTGCTGTTGGGAGCGACGCATCAACGAACTCGGGTTGACCGCGATAACGATATCCGCGCCCAGCGCACGACAGGCAGAAACCGGCACCGGGTTGACCAGTGCGCCATCGACCAGCCAGCGGCCATCCGTGCTGACCGGTGTCAGCATACCGGGAATGGCGATGGATGCCCGCACGGCATCCCAGAGTGGGCCTTTATCGAGCCAGACTTCGCGGCCGGCATATAAATCGGTGGCAATGGCGGCGAATGCTTTCGGCAGCGATTCGATGGGCGGATTGCCAAACGTCGCGCCCAGATACGCAATGAGAGCGCCGGCTTCGGCGACGCCGCCCTGCGCGAGCAGTCGAATGCCGATATAGCGCATGACATCGCGACCACTGAGTTTGCTGACCCATGCGCCCATGTCGTCGAGATGATCGGTTACATAGGCGGCGCCGACGAGCGCGCCCATCGACGATCCACACACAATGTCGGGCTCGATCCCGATTTCGGACAACCCCTGCAACACGCCGATATGGGCAATACCGCGCGCCGAGCCGGCACCGAGCGCGATGCCGATTTTTTTGCGTGCGGGAGTTTGGTTTATGGATCGGGCCTTCATCGAGCTACCTCTGAGCTATCGCATCCTTTAATAACAGATGTACCACAACAGACTTACAACGATGGATCATCGTTCGGCAATCTGGATAGCTTTTTGTGCGACGGAGCCAGCCGATCTCGTTAACTTGACCGGCGTCGATCGATTAGGGTCTGCCGCAATACGTCAGGTTTGATCGATAGCGCCGAAATGCCGATCGGCGGTCTGCACCAGATGATATTTTTCTTCGTCTTCGAGTTCGTTCCAGTGAATGTCGCGAAGACCCGCATGCAGTGCGTACAGCAATACTTTCGAGACTTTAATGCCGCGCTCGCGGATGCGGTTATACGCTTCCACGGCACCGACATGCTCAAGTTCCTTGCGGCTGCGAATCCCTACCGCGTGCAGCCAGTTGACAGAGGTGATACCGAGATTCTTCAATGCAAGCAAATCGCTTTCCATCTGCTGCCTCCCCTTCGATACTGTCGCGCGACAGTTTGTTGTAATTGTTATGTTTAATGACAAAGTTTTGATTATGTTCTGGCGCATTGTTATATCAACTTCCATGCGTGCCCACAATTGGTAATACACAAAATGGGCACCAACCGAATATATCTATTCGCTATGGGACTATTGTGCAAAGCATTCCATTCCTGACGCCGGAGGTGATCACCGGTCGCGACGATCATTTCATCGATCACGCCAGCATCGAGCGACCGCTCCACCGCGATGTCGTGGCGCCATGGCGGCGTCTTGTCGCCGACGCGCGAATCGCCGGGTTCGAGCTGAGCGTTGCCAGCGGTTACCGTAATTACCAGCGCCAGCTGAAAATCTGGAACGACAAAGCCGGCGGCATGCGGCCGGTGTTCGACGATTGTGGCGAGCTGCTGGATTTAACCGATTGCGACGAGTGGACTAAAGCGCAGGCCATCTTGCGCTGGTCGGCACTGCCAGGCGCCTCCCGCCATCATTGGGGAACCGACCTCGATGTATACGATCGGGCGGTACTACCGGAGGGCTACCAGCTACAACTGAGCGTCGACGAATCCGACAACCTGTTCGGCGCCTTGCACCGCTGGCTCGACGAGCGCATTGCCGCCGGTGCGGCGCACGGTTTTTTCCGTCCGTATCGCGAGGATCGCGGCGGCGTTTCTCCCGAGCGTTGGCATTTGAGTTACGCGCCGCTGGCATTGCGCTATCAACGCCAATTGGATCCGACCGCGTTATGGCAGGCGCTGGATTCGCCCGCGCTGATGCTGCGCAGTGTCATCGAAACCCACTGGCCGACGATATTCGAGCGTTACATCCGGGTACCCGAAACGCTGTATCCAGCCGAGTTCGCGAGCAAATTATTTATGAACGGTCAGCACGAAGAACCAACGACATGAACACCGACGAACGCATGCGCAATGCGCATTGGCTATGGCAGCAAATTCGCGCCGAAGGCCAGCAACTGGTCAGTGGCGAACCGCTGCTGGCGAGCTTTTACCATGCCAATCTGCTGCATCACGCATCGTTGGCATCGGCCGTGGCGTACCTGATCGCGAGCAAGATCGGCGACCGCGATGTGCCCGCGATGTTGTTGCAGCAAGTGTGCGATGAAGCGTATGCAATGGAACCCGAGCTGATCGAGCGGGCAGCCGCGGATTGTCTGGCGCATTACGATCGCGACCCCGCCTGCCAGCATTACTCGATGCCCTTGCTGTATTTCAAAGGTTTCCATGCCGTGCAGGCATACCGCATTGCGCACTGGTTATGGCAGCAACAGCGGCAGGCGCTCGCGTTATTTATGCAGAATCGCATTGCCAGCGTTTTCGATGTCGACATTCATCCAGCCGCCCGAATCGGCGCAGGGCTGATGGTCGATCACGGCACCGGTGTCGTGATCGGCGAAACAGCCGTGCTCGGCGATAACATTTCGATGCTGCATTCGGTGACTCTCGGCGGCTGCGGCACCGATCCGATACGCCGTCATCCGCTCGTCCATGATGGTGTGCTGATCGCGAGCGGCGCCAAATTGCTCGGTCCGATCGATATTGGCACCGGCGCGAAAATCGCGGCGGGCAGTGTCGTGCTGAACGATGTGCCCGCGCACGCGACTGTGGCCGGCGTGCCGGCGCGCGTGGTTGGCAAACCCAGTGCAATATCGGCCTCTTTCGATATGGATCAGCAGCTCGAAGAGGGCTGATCTTCCACGGCCAGTACACTGCGCAAAAGTTGTACTGATCAATGTTTATCCGTTACATTTAGCGCCGCGCATGGGAGCCCACTAGTGCATAAAAACAAGGGTGCGCGGTGTTTAACGAGATAGTTTCGTAAATTAAATAATTCTTAGTACTGCATGCAGCATGGATTGGCCGCTGCAGGTACGTCTATTTCATGGATGCGCCTGCGCTAACGACGATGCGGGCGAACAATTTCCGGAGTGAAACGTGAGCGTTAAATTGATCGACAACGAAGCCTTCTACGGCTATCGGGTGCGCCGTACTATCGACGGCAAACTGTTCCAGGAATATTTCTCATTGAAAGACGGCGGCGAACGGCTACAGGGCCGAATGCGCCGAAGTGTCGAGCAAAATGCGTTTCGCCGCGATTCGGAATTAGCCGAATTGCAGATGAAAATACGCGATCGTAATAAAGGTGATCGTTGTTTCAATAGCGATGGCACCGTGCGCGGCATCAGCTATCTGATGAAGACCGAAAAAAGTGGTTCGGTGACACCGATTTTTCAGCTCGGCATTGCCTCCGAACTCGAACAGAAAATTGTCTGTACCAGCTTTTCGGTCAGGGCGCATGGGACTGAGGAGGCCTGGCGCAAGGCGGTCGATACCTACGCCAAACACAAAGTCATTCGCAAAAAC
>CBFHCK010000183.1:0-5706 GCA_965653955.1 uncultured Spongiibacteraceae bacterium | reverse complement strand
GCCGACGTAGCTGGATGTTGTTATCGCAGCTGGGGTTGCTCGTGACCATCGCGTGGTTCGGCGCTATTTCTCCCACTGGATTACATGCACCGGGTTCAGACTGGGCATCGATCGCACAGTTCCTGCTGCACCCGATCACGCTGGTGGCGCTCGCGACGGCGACTTTCTCGGCGACGCAGGATATAGCGCTCGATGCCTATCGGCGCGAGTTGTTGCCCGATGAAGAGCTCGGGCTGGGCAATTCGGTGCATGTCACGGCCTACCGCATCGCCGGGCTGGTTCCGGGTTCTTTGTCGCTGATTCTCGCCGATCACTTTTCGTGGCTCATCGTATTCGGCATTACCGCAATGTTCATGCTGCCGGGTTTGGCGCTGACGCTGATCGCGCCGGAACCGATAAATGCCGCTGCCATCGCGCCGAAAACGTTGCGCATGGCGGCGATCGAGCCGTTGCGTGAATTCCTGCAACGTTCGGGTTGGCGTCACGCGGCGTGGATCCTCGGCTTCATCTTCTTCTATAAGCTCGGCGATTCGCTTTGCACCGCGCTGGCGACACCGTTTTATCTCGATATGGGATACACGCGCACCGAGATCGGCGTGATCGCAAAAAACGCCGGTCTCTGGTGCAGCGTGGTCGGCGGGTTGCTCGGCGGCGTGTGGATGGTGAAGCTGGGGGTGGCGCGTGCGCTGTGGATATTCGGCATGATCCAGATGTTCAGCATTCTGGGTTTTGCGTGGCTGGCTTCGATCAGCGGTGACGTGAACGAGGTGTGGCGATTGGCGCAGCTGGGCGTCGTGGTGGGGCTCGAAGCGTTTGGCGTCGGCGTGGGCACTGCCGCGTTCGTGGCATTTGTTACCGCGCAGACCAACCCCGCCTACACGGCCACCCAGCTCGCGTTGTTTACCAGTTTCATCGCGATGCCGCGCACGATGGTGAACTCGACCGCAGGGTATCTGGTCGAGCTGCTCGGCTGGACGCAGTTTTATCTGCTGTGCTTTGCGCTGGCGATACCCGGCATGCTGATGTTGCTCAAGGTCGCGCCGTGGCGTTCAGTCGAGCGTTGATGGCCAGCCGAATTGGCGCCAATCGATTTTCTCACTGCGAAAGCTCACGCCTTCGGTAATCAGACGCTCGCGTTGTTCGCGATGGCGTTCCGAACCTATCGGAAAGCTGATCGTGCCCCGACTGTTGACGACGCGGTGCCACGGCAGCGCGCTGCCTTCCGGCAAATTAGCGAGCACATGACCCACTAAGCGCGCGCCGCGCGGCAGTCCCGCAAGCTTGGCAACAACGCCGTAGCTCGTTACCCTTCCTCGTGGAATGCTGTGCACGATCCGCCAAATCTCTTGTCGATGTGCTTGTGCTGTTTCAATTCCGGACATCGCAATCGCTCTGAAGACCTCAATCAATCGCTCAGTTCAATACGGGTATTTTCCGTAATGGCCAAGTATTTTTTTCGAATTTTATGGTTGCTGACGCTGAGTCAATTCGCCAGCGCGGGTGTGTTGTTGCTCGATAACGGCGATCGCATCAGCGGCGAGCTGATCGTCATCTCCGGCGGCGAGCTACGCTGGCAATCCGATCTGGCTGGCGAGATCGTCGTCGAGCAGGGCAATGTCGTCGGCATTGATGCGCGCGATTTGTTCGAGGTGGAACTTGATGCGCGTCGCCAGCTCAGCGAATGCCAATTGCAAATGCGCAGCGACGATAAACAGCAATTGCTCAATTGCAAACAGGGCATTGCGCAGCTGGACAGCTGGAAGTTAGTCAACAAAGTCTCCGCCCGCCCGTTAATTAAACGTGATCTATGGCGGCACAGCGGTTCGATTAGCGCCGCCGCCGAAGACACCGCCGGTAATACCGAAGAGCAGGATTTCGATGTCGACTTCAAAATTTCCGCGCGCAAGCAGACGTTTCGAAACACGCTGATCGGCGAGTATCAGCAACAGCGTCAGTCCGGCGTGACGACGCAGGATAATCGCAAGCTCGAATACCAGTTCGATTACTTCCTCGACGAGAAGTGGTTCTTGAACAGTATCGGCAGCATTCAGCGCAATGTGTTCCAGGATTTATCGAGCCGTAAATTGATCGGCGGTGGCGTCGGTTATCAGTTTTTCGATACCGAGTTCGTTCAGCTTGCGGTGGATGGCGGCTTGAGCTGGGTCGAGGAAATTTATTCCGACGATGCCAGCCGGCGCGCACTGGCGTTTCGCGAAAATACCGATTTCAGTTACCGACTCAACAAGCTGGGACTGCGCTTTTTTCATCGCCACACCTTTTTGCAATTGTTCGATCGCGGCGGCGATTGGCGCATCGATTCGGAAACGGGTTTCAAGATGCCGGTGATCGGCCGACTGAATGCGCAGGCGAAGTTGCGATTCAATTACGTCGCCATTCCGTCCGAGCAGGCAGAATCGCTCGATCGAGCGTGGTTGTTCGGCTTGAATTATGACTGGTGATGAATGGGGACTGGTGATAAACGAGGCTGGTGAAAATGCGGCTTCGAACGAAGCCGCGACAAGCAGTTAAATACGAATACCGCCATCCATTTCGATGACGCGACCGGTGAAATAGTCGTTCTCGAAAATGTATACGACGGTCTGGCCGATTTCTTCCGGCTCGCCCATCCGGTGTAACGGAATGCCTTCCGCCATTTTCTGCAGCGCTTCCGGTTTCATGCTGGCGACCATTTCAGTCGCGATAAAGCCGGGCGCGATAGCCGCCGAACGAATGCCGTAACGCGCGAGTTCTTTCGCCCACGTCACCGTCATCGCTGCAACGCCGGCTTTCGCGGCCGAGTAGTTGGTCTGGCCGATATTGCCGGCTTTCGACACCGACGAAATATTGATGATCACGCCCTTGCTGCCGAGCTTGATCATGCGCTCCGCCGCTTCGCGGCCGCACAGGAATACGCCGGTCAGGTTCACGTCGATAACCGCCTGCCATTCGGCCAGCGTCATCTTCTTCTGCACTTCGCCGTCCTTCATCTTGATCAGGAAGCCGTCGCGCAAGATGCCGGCGTTATTGATCAAGCCGTCGAGAGAGCCGAAATCGGCGACGATCTGGTCGAAAATGCGGATCACATCTTCTTCTTTTGCAACGTTGCCGATGTAGCCACGCGCATCGCCACCCGCGTCTTTGCACAGCTGCGCCGCTTCGTCGAGCTTCTGCTGATTCAGATCGATCAGCGCGAGCTTGCAGCCTTTCGCCGCCAGCGACAGCGCCATCGCGCGGCCGAGACCCTGCCCACCGCCAGTGATCGCCACTACCTTATCTTTCAAATTCATCGGGGAACCGCCTATTCATTAATCAGCTTTAGGGCAAAACGCCGCGGATTATTGCAGTTTCGGCGGATTTCAAGCAATTGCCAAACCAATTAGATGACCCAAAAAACCGCCTTGACTCACCGCATCGCCTCACTATCATTGGCACTCTCTTGAAACGAGTGCTAAATCCCGCCTTGAAATTCAGGAGTGCGCCCCAATATCGCGTGCATCCCGGTGAGACCGGCGATCCAAACCTATCACCATCCGATTAATTCACTGAGATCAGGAGAATTGGCAACATGAAAATTCGTCCTCTATATGACCGCGTCGTTGTACGCCGCAAGGAAGAAGAGCAGAAAACCGCCGGTGGCATCGTGCTGCCAGGTTCTGCGAAAGAAAAACCGAATCAGGGTGAAGTCGTGGCAGTTGGCCTCGGCAAAGCGCTGGATAACGGCGAAGTGCGCCCGATGGCCCTCAAAGTGGGCGATCAAGTGGTGTTCGGCCAATATTCCGGCAACACCATCAAGATCGATGGCGAAGAGCTGATCATTCTCAACGAAACCGAAATCTTCGGTGTGATCGAGAAGTAATTTTCTCTCCCCTATCAACTGCTTTTATAGAAGGAATTAACCATGGCTGCTAAAGAAGTAAAGTTTGGCGATTCCGCTCGCCAGAAAATGATCAAGGGTGTGAACATCCTTGCCGACGCGGTAAAAGTTACCCTCGGCCCGAAAGGCCGTAATGTCGTAATCGACAAATCGTTCGGCGCACCGACCGTGACCAAAGACGGTGTATCCGTAGCGAAAGAAATCGAACTGAAAGACAAGTTCGAAAACATGGGCGCACAGCTCGTTAAAGAAGTCGCTTCGAAAGCCTCCGACACCGCTGGCGACGGCACCACTACCGCAACCGTTCTCGCTCAATCGATCGTCACCGAAGGCCTCAAATCGGTCGCCGCCGGCGCGAACCCGATGGATCTGAAACGCGGTATCGACAAAGCCGTTATCGCTGCTGTCGAAGAAATCAAAAAACTGTCGACCCCATGCTCCGATACCAAATCGATTGCACAAGTCGGCACCATCTCCGCTAACAGCGACGACAATATCGGCAACATCATCGCCAACGCGATGGAAAAAGTCGGTAAAGAAGGCGTCATCACCGTTGAAGAAGGCAGCGGCCTCGACAACGAACTCGACATCGTTGAAGGCATGCAGTTCGATCGCGGCTACCTGTCGCCGTACTTCATCAACAAGCAGGACAAAATGATCGTTGAACTCGACGATCCGTTCATTCTGCTGGTCGACAAAAAAATCTCCTCGATCCGCGATCTGCTGCCGCTGCTTGAGCAAGTGGCCAAAGCATCGCGTCCGCTGATGATCGTTGCCGAAGACGTTGAAGGCGAAGCCCTCGCAACGCTCGTCGTTAACAACATTCGCGGCATCATCAAAGTTGCTGCCGTCAAAGCACCGGGCTTCGGCGATCGCCGCAAAGCCATGCTGCAAGACATCGCGATTCTGACCGGCGCTACCGTCATCTCCGAAGAAATCGGCCTCGACCTCGAAGCCGCTTCGCTGGAGCATCTGGGCCGCGCGAAACGCGTCACCATCGACAAAGAAAACACCACGCTGGTTGACGGCGCTGGCAAAGCCGCTGACATCGAAGCGCGCGTGAAAGAAATTCGCGTGCAACTCGAAAACACCACGTCCGATTACGATCGCGAAAAACTGCAAGAGCGCGTAGCGAAACTCGCTGGCGGCGTTGCGGTAATCAAAGTCGGCGCGGCTACCGAAGTCGAAATGAAAGAGAAAAAAGCCCGCGTTGAAGACGCGCTGCACGCAACCCGCGCAGCCGTTGAAGAAGGCGTGGTTCCCGGCGGCGGCGTAGCGCTGATTCGCGCTATCGAAGCTATCCGCGGTCTCACCGGCGCCAACGAAGATCAGAACATCGGTATCAAAGTTGCGCTGCGTGCAATGGAATCGCCGATGCGTCAGATCGTGCAAAACTCTGGCGACGAGCCTTCGGTTGTTGTCGACAAAGTACGTCAAGGCAAAGGCAACTACGGTTACAACGCTGCGAACGGCGAATACGGCGACATGATCGCATTCGGTATTCTCGATCCGGCCAAAGTAACCCGCACCGCACTGCAAGCGGCTGCATCGGTTGCATCGCTGTTGCTGACCACTGAAGCCATGATCGCTGAACTGCCGGAAGACAAGCCTGCAGCAGGCGGCATGCCTGACATGGGCGGCATGGGTGGCATGGGCGGCATGATGTAAGCCGACTGCTCCCAGTCAGTAGTAACAAAAAACCCGGCTTTGGCCGGGTTTTTTTATTACGTTTTTCGTGCAATCAGACAAAAATAACTTTATTGCGGTACCTATAAAATTGTAGGGCTTCAAATATTCATCCGTTGGTGTCCAGCCTGTCTCGCGCCTATTCT
>CBFHCK010000182.1:0-5707 GCA_965653955.1 uncultured Spongiibacteraceae bacterium | reverse complement strand
CATTCTAGCCGCTGCGCATCGATTTGGCGATCAGGTAATTGTACCGACGGGTTTTATGGCTTTTGAACCGGAGCACTGCCGAGCTGGTTGCGCCGAACCGGGATGTTTTTCTTTCGGGGCAACGTGGCGATGTAGTAGTGGCACCGCAGCGCGTGCCCCGAATGTTAAAAGCAACTACGAAATATGTTGTTCTTCGCTATCCGCATGCACATCGATCGGCATCCGAATCGTTACCACCAAGCCGTTGTCCTTATCGAGCTCGATGTCCGCGTTATGTACTTTGCACACCGCGGCGACAAGGCTGAGACCGAGCCCCGTACCTTTCTGGCTGCGATGTTTTTCGAGCCGGTAAAAACGTTTAAAGACATTTTTATATTCACCGCTCGGAATGCCCGGCCCGGTATCGCGAATTTGCAATACGACATGGTGCTCGTCGCGTTGCAACGCAATGTTCACGCTGCCGCCCTCGGGGGTGTATTTGTACGCGTTGTCGAGCAAGTTGCTGACCGCCTGCAACCACAATTCGCGATCGCCATACACCGGAAACTGTTGCTCGCTCGGCTCGATCTGGAAACGAATGTTTTTGTCGGCGAAAACCAGCTCGTAAATATCGCGCGTCTGCGCAAGCACAGACGTGAAATCGAAATGCACGAATGCCTGTCGACGCGTGCCTTGCTCGAGTTGTGCGATGCGTAACAGCGCGTTGAAAGCGCCGAGAACCTGATCGGCTTCGGCGATGACCGCGTCGATCGCATCATCGCTGCGATCCGAAATGCTGAGCAGTAATTCGAGTTGCCCGCGTAACCGCGCGAGCGGTGTTTTCAAATCGTGCGCAATCGCATCGGAAACTTCGCGTACGCCTTCCATCAATTGCTCGATCTGATCGAGCATGTGGTTGATTGCATCGCCGATGCGATCGAAATCGTCGTTGCGTCCGCTCAGCTGCGCACGCTGTTTTAAATCGCCGGTAGCAACGCGTTCGCACACGCGATGAATTTGACGCATCTGATTCAGCGTTCGCATCGATAACGCCAGCGCCATCAACAGCGATAACGCAGCCGTCAGCAACAGGCCGCCGATACGCAGTCGATCGAGTGTGCGGATCGTGTGCAGATAGCTATCGAATGGCACGCCGTAAATCAGTTTGCCGCCATCGGTGAGCATATGTTCGGTGACGAGGCAGATATTCGCGTCGTTGATATCGTTCTCGGTTTGCCAGCGATGCCCGGTGAACGGCGCGGTGAAATAGTCGCCATATTTAAAATCGCGCGCTGCGGAAAGATTGATGTTGCCGAGTTGCAGCTCGCCATCCGGATCGGTGAGCGCGACGCAATCCTGCAATCCGGCAATATCGACGGCGAGTTTGCGGTACAGCCAGCCGGTCACACCGGCATGTTGCGGTAATTGTTTCGGCCAGCCGGCGAGTTGACGGCCGATTTTATATTCGATGCTTTTGCCAACGTTGCCGACCAATGCGCGCAGCGTTAAATCGTAAAGCCCGAGCACCACCGCCGAATTCAGCAGCCACATGCTGAGGCCGGCAATCAGTGCAATTCGTAGCGAGGAGCTATGCCACCAGTGGCGCGGCTCATTCGGCGCGTAAGACATAGCCTTCGCCTCTAACGGTATGGATCAGGCGCGCGGCGAAACCCTTATCGATCTTGCCGCGTAAACGGCTCATGTGGACTTCAACGACATTGGTCTGCGGATCGAAATTCAAATTCCAGACATGTTCGAGCAGCATATTGCGCGTCACGACGCGATCGGCGTTGCGCATCAGATATTCGAGCAGGCGATATTCGAGCGGCCACAGCTCGATAACCTGACCGCCGCGCGTGACCTGATGCGAAATCAGATCGAGATGCAGATCGGCGATTTGCAGCGTGGTCGCTTCCGATTTGCTGTCGCGGCGATGCAATGCCTCGACCCGCGCGGCGAGTTCGACGAACGAAAATGGCTTGGCGAGATAATCGTCGGCACCGTGCTGCAAACCGCTGACGCGATGATCGACATCGCCGAGCGCGCTCAGCATCAGCACCGGTGTGGCTTGGCCGCGTGCGCGCAATGCTTTCAGCACATCGATGCCATCGAGTTCCGGCAGCATGCGATCGAGGATGATCACATCGAAATCGCCTTGCGCCGCTTCCAGACCGCTGGCGCCGTCAGCGGCGGTATCGACGCTGTGATCCGCACGGGTTAATCCCTGAATAAGAAAATCGCGCATCTCGGGGTCATCTTCGATTACCAGAATTTTCATCGCCAATCCGCGCCGGTTTCGCCAAAATGCAGAGGATAGACCAAAATCCAAACGCGACGCGAACCCGCGCCGCATCGTTATTTACGGAGTTCGAGCTGTGGACGTGGTTGCGGAAACGCAAACGATCGCCGATGAATTGCATCGCCACGGCTGGTGTCATCGTCCGCAGCTCATCGCACCGGCGCTGGCCGCGCAGTTGCGTGCCGATATCGACGCGCGCAGCGAACAATTCGCGCCGGCGGCGATAGGCCGCGCCGATGAGCGCCAACAGCAATTACAACAGCGCCGCGATGTGACGTTATGGCTCGATGGAAGCAGCGCCGCGCAGCGCGATTTTCTGGCACTGGCCGAATCGATTCGCGGCGAGCTCAACCGGCAATTATTTCTCGGCCTGTTCGATTACGAAGCGCATTACGCGCATTACGGCCCCGGTGCCTTTTACCGTCGTCATGTCGATGCATTTCGCGAACAGCATTCGATGTTGCCGCGCCGCATTCTGTCGAGTGTGTTTTATCTGAACGACGATTGGCAGCCGCACGACGGCGGCGAACTGGTGCTATGGCGCCATAACGAAGAACTCGCGCGTATTCCGCCGCAGGCAGGCGCCGCGATTTTTTTTCTCAGCGCCGACATCCCGCACGAAGTATTGCCGAGCCGCCGCGACCGCTACAGCATCGCCGGCTGGTTTCGCGGCGCCGCCAGCGCATGAATTCGACGCAAAATCCGTTATTGCCGCTGGTGTTGCATTTCCTGCGCGAAGCGCCGGAAGGGTGCAGCGAATACGAACTATTAAAGCGTGTTGAAGCAGGCAGCGATGCCTTCGCAAACGTCAGCGACGAACACCAGCTCGCGCTATTCCAAAAACATTTTCTGCTGATGAATGCACTGTATCGGTTGCAGGCGATGCTTTGGGAAGACGAGCGATTCTGGTTGCACATTTCGCCGCTGCGGATTGTGCTCGGCGGCGCATCGCCAAGCGCTGCCGAAGCGACGGATCTCGCGGAAGGCAGCGAACACGTGTTGCGCGATTACTATCTCGACTGGCGCAATTTCACCGATGCCGACAGCGATGCGGTCGCCGAATTATTGGCCGGATTTTGGCAACGTTACTCTGCGCAGGATCAGCAACAGCGTGCGTTGCAGCTGTTGGAACTACCTGTCGAAGCGGATTGGCCGGCGATCAAACAGCGGTATCGCCGCCTCGCCGCGCAAGCGCATCCCGACCGCGGCGGCGACAGCATCCGGTTTCTTGAAATTCGCGAGGCGTACGAAATCCTGTGCGCGTGCCGCGCCAATCATTAATTTGCAATCGATCGAGGTGAAATGATGCCGGTCATGCTGCAAACGACCCTGCTCCTCGTGGCGTCGAATATTTTCATGACGTTCGCGTGGTACGCGCATCTGCGCAATCTGCAGGACAAGCCGTGGTGGATCGCCGCGTTTGTGAGCTGGGGCATCGCGCTATTCGAATATTTATTGCAGGTGCCGGCAAATCGTATCGGCTATTCCATGTTGAATCTGGCGCAGCTAAAAATTTTGCAGGAAGTCATCACGCTGGCGGTGTTCGTGCCATTCGCGATCTTTTACATGAAGCAGTCGTTCCGATGGGATTTTGTTTGGGCCGGGCTGTGTCTGGTCGGTGCGGTGTATTTCATGTTCAGGCAGAGTCCTGCTGCCTGAGATCGTTCTTCTTATTATTGCTATTGCGGCAGCATTGTTATTGCGGCAGCGGCGCAGGCGTATCGCTTTGCGTTTCAGGCTGCAACAAATCCCCACCGCTGTTGATGACGTTTTCGCTGTCGAGACCCTGACGGCCCAGCAACGCTTCCTCGACATTTTTCTTTAGTACCAGAATCGCAATGCGGCGGTTGATCGGATCGGTCGGTGTTTCCGGTTTAAACGGCGCCGCCGCGCCCATGCCTTGCACGGTGACGAATTTATCTTCCGGATAACCGCCATCCATCATCGCGCGCCGCGCCGCATTGGCGCGATCGGCGGACAACTCCCAGTTCGAATAGGTCGAAGCCGCGCCGTAGGCGATGGCATCGGTATGGCCGGTCACGGAAATTCGGTTCGGTACGCTGTTCAGCAATGGCGCGAGCGCTTCCAGCACATCGAGCGAATACCCTTTGAGCCGCGCGCTGCCGCTGTCGAACATCGGGCGCTGCTCTTTATCGACGATCTGCACGCGCAGACCGAGGCCGGTATAGTCGATGATGATTTGATCGCGCAATTCGCGCAGCGCCGAGTCGGCTTTGCTGAGTTCGGCTTCGAGCTGCTCCTTGAGGCGCTCGAGGTTTTCTTTTTCTTCCTGCTCGTATTGTTCGCGCAACTGCTTGTCGGTCAATTGCACCACCGACGGGCTGGCGATGCCTTCTCCGTTATTGATCGAATTCTCGCCGCCGGGCTCGGTCGGTCGCACGGTCGGCGGTGACATGGGGTCCGGCGACGACTGGGGATTGTCGAACTGGATCACGCCCGTATTGGCTCCGCCGGGACCGACCAGGCCGAGACCGGCGGTGGGGTCGTTGAAGTAGCCGGCAATGGCTTTTTTCTCCGGATCGCTAGTCGCTGAAAGCAGCCATAACAGCAGGAAGAACGCCATCATCGCGGTCGTAAAATCGGCGAACGCGACCTTCCAGGCACCGCCGTGGTGGCCGTGCCCAGCGACTTTCTTCTTCTTGATGATGATCGGCTGAAGAGAAGTGCTCATCGCGGGGTACTCGAATTATTTCTGCCGCACACGTTCGTCGACTTCGGCGTACGTAGGGCGCGCGTCATGGAACAGCACTTTGCGGCCAAATTCGACGGCGATCTGCGGCGCCGCGCCATTCAGCGTCGCAATCAACGACACCTTGATGCACTCGAAAAATTTCGATTCCTCGCGCACCTTGTGTTCAAGCAGGCCACCCAGCGGCGCAAAAATACCGTACGACAACAGGATGCCGAGGAAGGTACCGACCAGCGCCGCACCGACGTGATGACCGAGCTCCTCGGGCGGGCCGCCGATGTGTCCCATCGTGATCACGATCCCCATCACCGCCGCGACGATACCGAACCCCGGCAAACCTTCCGCGACCTTGTTCACCGCCGCCGGCGCCAGATGCGCCTCGGCGTGGTGGGTTTCCAGCTCCGCGTCGATCAGGGCTTCGAGTTCATGACCGGCAATGCTGCCGATCATCATCACCCGCAGGTAGTCGACGATGAACTCGATCGAGCCGTGAATTTTTTCAACCGTGGGGTACTTGGTGAACAGCGGGCTGGACGCCGGGTCGTCTATGTCGGCCTCGACGGCGAGCATGCCTTCGCGGCGCATCTTGTTAAACAAGTCGTACAGGAGGGCGAGCAATTCGAGGTAAAGCGTTTTGTTGTACGGCGACGGCTTGATCAGCCCGCCCATGCCCTTGAACGACGCGATCGTTACGCTGAGCGGGTTGGCGACCACCATCG
>CBFHCK010000181.1:0-5717 GCA_965653955.1 uncultured Spongiibacteraceae bacterium | reverse complement strand
GGTTGTCGATCGGGCCGTTATCGTTGCAGGTTTCCGAATTCGTCAAAGTATTCGTGATTGTTTATCTCGCCGGTTATCTCGTGCGTCGCCACACCGAAGTGCGCAGCCAGTGGAGCGGCTTCATCAAGCCGATGGCGGTGGTGTTCATGGTGACACTGCTGCTGATGCTCGAACCCGATTTCGGCGCAACGGTCGTAACGGCAGGCACCGCATTCGGTCTGGTGTTTCTCGCCGGCGTGCGCTTGAGCCAATTTTTGTTGGTGATCGCGAGCTGCGCATCGGCATTCGCGTTGCTGATTTTTACCTCGCCCTATCGCAAAGCGCGTTTGATCGGCTTCACCGATCCGTGGGCAGATCAATACAACTCGGGTTATCAGCTCACACAATCGCTGATCGCATTCGGGCGCGGCGAATGGTTCGGCGTCGGCCTCGGCAACAGCGTGCAGAAATTGTCGTACCTGCCTGAAGCGCACACCGATTTCGTGTTCGCAATCTGGGCCGAGGAATTCGGTTTCGTCGGCGCGCTGTTCGTGCTCGCGTTATTCGCCACACTGGTGGTCAGCGCGTTTCGCATCGGCCGTCGTGCGGAAGTCGCCGGCAAATTATTCAGCGCCTACGTTGCTTACGGCGCAGCACTCGTGATGAGCGCGCAGATTTTTATCAACATCGGCGTGAACACCGGCTTGCTGCCGACCAAAGGGTTGACGCTGCCGTTTCTCAGTTACGGCGGTAGCAGTCTGATGGTGTGCATGGTGCTGGTGGCGCTGGTGTTGCGAGTCGACGGCGAAACGCGCGGGAGGGTCGGCAATGGCTGAACCGACCGTACTGATCATGGCCGGTGGCACCGGCGGGCATGTGTTTCCCGCGCTCGCGGTCGCCGACGTGTTGTTGCGTAAAGGCGTGCGCGTGCAATGGCTCGGTACAGCGCGCGGCATCGAAAACGATCTCGTTCCGAAAGCGGGCATTCCGTTGCACCGTATCGCGGTCAGCGGGTTGCGCGGCAAGGGTTTGCGTGCACAGGTGTTCGCGCCATTTGGTTTGGCGCGCGCATTGTGGCAATCGCTGAAATTGTTGAAAGAAATGCGCCCGAGCTGCGTGATCGGCTTCGGCGGTTTCGCATCCGGTCCTGGCGGCGTGGCGGCGTGGTTGCTGCGCAAGCCGCTCGCGTTGCACGAACAGAATGCGGTCGCGGGCACCACCAATCGTCTGCTGGCATTGATCGCGAAAACGGTGTTGCTCGGATACCCGAATGCTCTGAACGGCGCGAATGCGCATTACGTCGGTAACCCGGTGCGCGCGGCAATTGCGAATTTACCGGCACCCGAGCGGCGCTGGAACGATCGCACCGGCGCGATGCGCGTGCTCGTGCTCGGCGGGAGTCTCGGCGCGAAAGCGATCAACGATATCGTGCCCGAAGCAATCGCGACGCTGCCGGAAAATGCACGTCCGGAAATTCATCATCAAACCGGTCGCGCGCATGTCGATGCGGTGCATGCGCATTACGGCGAAAAACATATTGTTGCGACCGTCGATGCATTTATCGACGACATGGCAGCCGCGTACGCGTGGGCCGATGTCGTGATCTGCCGTGCCGGTGCGCTGACCGTTGCCGAATTGGCTGCCGCGGGTGTTGGTGCGATTCTGATTCCATTGCCGCACGCGATCGACGATCACCAGACGCACAACGCGCGCTGGCTCAGCGAGCAACGCGCAGGCGTGCTCATTCCACAACATGAATTAACGGTAGAAACATTGGCGAATCTGCTGCGCGAATTAGCGGCGCAACCGCAGGAATTATTGGCATGGGCGCGCAACGCTCGCGCGTTGGCGAAACCGAATGCCGCGGCTGAAGTTGCCGATCTTTGCTCGCAGATGATGACGGCGCGGCTGGAGGTGGCTCATGGCTGAGCGTCGTCGTTTCGTGGTGCCGGAAATGCGTCGCGTCAAACGCATTCATTTCGTCGGTATTGGCGGTGCGGGCATGTGCGGCATCGCCGAAGTGTTGTTGAATCTCGGTTATCAAATTGCCGGTTCGGACATGAAAGCCGGCGACAGCACACGCCATCTCGAGCGTTTGGGTGCAACGGTATTCATCGGCCACATCGCCGAAAATATTCGCGATGCCGATGTCGTGGTTGCATCGAGCGCGGTGAAAGAAACCAATCCGGAAATTGCCGCCGCGCGCGCAGCGCGTATTCCAGTCGTGCGCCGAGCCGAAATGCTCGCCGAATTGATGCGTTATCGCCACGGTGTGGCGATTGCCGGCACGCACGGCAAAACCACGACGACGACAATGATCGCGACGATTTTCGCCGAGGCCGAACTCGATCCGACCTTCGTCATCGGCGGCCTCGTTAACAGCATCGGTTCGAATGCGCGACTCGGCGAAAGCCGTTATCTGATCGCCGAAGCCGACGAAAGCGATGCCTCGTTTTTGCATTTGCAGCCGCTCGTCGCGGTCGTGACGAATATCGAAGCCGACCACATGGATACGTATGGCGGCGATTTTTCGCGGCTGAAAAAAACCTTCATCGAATTTCTGCACAACCTGCCGTTCTATGGTGTTGCGGTGCTCTGCATCGACGATCCGGTGGTGCGCGAATTGATTCCGAGCATCAGCCGCAGTGTGCTGACGTATGGCTTCAGCGACGACGCCGATTTCCGCATCGTCGATTGGCAAAAAAACGGCATGCAATCGCAATTCAAAATCCAGCGCCGCGATCGTCCCGAATTAGCGATCGAGTTGAGTATTCCGGGCAGGCACAACGTATTGAACGCGACGGCGGCTGCGGCAGTCGCCAGCGATGAAGGCATCGACGACAAATTCATCAGTGCAGGATTGACGCGTTATCAAGGTGTAGGCCGTCGCTTCCAGCTTTACGGTGAATTACCTGTACGCGATGGCAGTGTGTTGTTGATCGACGATTACGGTCATCACCCGACCGAAGTCGCAGCGACGATTGGCGGTGTGCGTCAGGCGTGGCCGGGGCGTCGCCTTGTGATGGTTTATCAGCCGCATCGCTACACGCGCACGCGCGATCTGTATGAAGATTTTTCGGCAGTGCTCTCGAATGTCGATGCGCTGCTGATGCTCGATGTTTATTCGGCAGGCGAAGAGCCGATCGCCGGTGCGGACAGTCGCAGTTTGTGCCGCAGCATTCGCAGTCGCGGAAAAGTTGAGCCGCTGTTTGTCGAAAAGCTCGACGACATTAAAGAAGTATTGAAAGGCGTATTGCGTCCCGGCGATGTGGTGTTAACGCAGGGCGCAGGAAATATTGGCGCGATCGCTGCCGAATTGGCGGCGACGGATTTGCGGTAAACGATGATGACGAAAACTGCATCTCAACAATCGACTCATGCGACGTTGCCGTTAAAAGGCAAGGTTGCAGTGCTTTACGGCGGCAATTCATCCGAGCGCGATGTATCGCTAATCAGCGGCCAGGCGGTATTCGATGCGTTGCAACAGCAAAACGTTGCGGCCGAGTTAGTGGATACGAAAACCCCGGGTTGGTGGTTGCGCTTTTCCTCCAATGGATCGACGGGTGAATTTCCGCACGCGTTTATTGCATTGCACGGTCCCGGCGGCGAAGACGGCACCGTGCAAGGTTTATTGGAAACGTTAGGTGTGACGTACACCGGCAGCGGTGTAATGGCATCCGCGCTCGCGATGGATAAATTGCGCACCAAGCAATTGTGGTCAGCCGTTGGATTACCGACGCCGGAATTCGAATTACTGTCGCCGCATAGCGATTTCGCAGAGCTGGTCGCGCGCTGGGGCACGGTGGTGGTGAAGCCGGCATTCGAAGGTTCGAGTATCGGCATGGCGAAAGTATCGAGCGCCGCAGAACTCGAAATCGCGTACAACAACGCAAAAAAATTCGGCGATGTGGTGTTGGCGGAACGCTGTATTCGCGGCCCCGAATATACCGTTGGAATACTCGGCGATAGTGCGCTCCCATCGATTCGGCTTGAAACCGATAACGTGTTTTACGACTACGAAGCGAAATACATTTCGAATGAAACGCGGAAATTTTGTCCGAGCGGATTGTCGGCAGAAAAAGAACAACAGTTGCGCGATCTCGCACTAGCCGCATTCAAACAGCTCGGTTGTCGTGGATGGGCGCGCGCCGATGTGATGGCAGATGAAAACGGAAATTTCTTTCTACTCGAAATAAACACGTCGCCGGGCATGACCAGTCACAGTCTGGTTCCGATGGCAGCGCAAGCGGTGGGACTTAACTTTGAGCAGCTCGTCGTCGAAATTTTGCGATTGAGTCTGGAGGCCAAGCACTGATGGGCTTCTTCAGCGGCAAACTGTTCGGCGGCAAAAAGCAGGGCGCGAGTCCTACGCGACGCTTGCCGAAACAGCGTCGTGTCGTTGCGCATTCGACATCGATTGCCGCAGCGCCGGCGATGCATTTGCCGCAGGTAAAAATTTCCGCAAAACGCGAGAACAAAACCCAACGCGGAGCGGGTGCGCAGCGAGAAATACCTATCCAGCGCGAGAAAAAAGTGCAGCGCGAGAAAACGCCAGTGCAATGGGGCGAGCTCGCGCTGAAAGGCATGCCGATTATCGCAGTAGCGCTGGTGCTGGGTTTGTTGATCGGCGGTTGGAAATTATTGGACTACGTCGGTTCAGTGCCGGTATCGCGCGTCGCCGTCACTGGTTCGTTGCTGCATACCGATCGCAATTTGTTGGTCGAGCGAGTGCGTCCGCTGCTTGCGGGCGCGGGTTTCATGACAGTGGATCTGCAAAGTATTCGCGCGGCAATTGTCGAGTTGCCGTGGGTCGCGGATGTGTCTATCGAGCGTCGCTGGCCCGATCAATTAATTATCGCGGTCACCGAGCAGCAAGCGATTGCACGTTGGGGTGACGACGGTTTGCTCAATCGCGCTGGCGAAGTATTTCGTCCCAAGCCCCTCGGTGATGTATCGCAACTGCCCTTGCTGTTCGGGCCGGATGCGATGTCCGCCGAAGTGATTGCGCGTTATGCCGAGCTGCGCGATTTACTCGGCGAGCAAAAACTGCCGCTCGCAAATTTCGGCACCGATGAGCGCGGCAGCTGGTCGGCAACATTACAGAACGGTGTGGTGCTGCATCTCGGCACCGGCGACGTGTTGAAAAAAATGCGCAGCTTTTCGCGCGTGTATCACGCTGAGCTTGAAACGCAATTGGATCGTATCGCCTACATCGATTTGCGTTATGGCAACGGCGTTGCGGTGGGATGGAAACAAAATCAAATGACAACGACAACAATGCAGCGAAATCCGGGGTGAACGGGCATGGGTAGTGGCGACGGCAAAATGATTGTCGGTCTGGATATCGGCACGTCGAAGGTAGTGGCCATTGTCGGTTCGGTCACCGATGAGGGCGAGCTGGAAATTATCGGCATTGGCTCGCATCCATCGCGCGGAATGAAAAAAGGCGTGGTGGTGAATATCGAATCGACAGTGCAGTCGATTCAACGCGCGATCGAAGAAGCCGAATTAATGGCGGGTTGCCAGATTCACTCGGTATTCGTCGGTATCGCGGGCAGCCATATTCGCAGCTTGAATTCGCACGGCATCGTCGCAGTGCGCGACCGCGAGGTGTATCCGCTCGATCTCGAGCGTGTGATCGATGCGGCGCAGGCGGTGGCAATTCCAGCCGATCAAAAAGTGCTGCACGTGTTGCCGCAGGAATATGTGCTCGACAATCAGGAGGGCATTAAAGAGCC
>CBFHCK010000180.1:0-5742 GCA_965653955.1 uncultured Spongiibacteraceae bacterium | reverse complement strand
GTCGCCATCGTGCGCATGTCGAGCGACGAAATCAGCACCGCTTTAGCGGGCGGGCGCGCATTCAATCGTCTCAAACATCTCCCGCTCGACGACTATCGTTTCACCACGCTTTTAGTCGATCCACCGCGCAGCGGACTTGACGATGTGACGCTCGCATTGGCGCGTCGTTTTGACAACATTCTCTATATTTCATGCAATCCGCAGACGTTGCACGCGAATATTGCCGATCTAAACGATAGCCATCGTATCGAGGCACTGGCATTATTCGATCAATTTCCCTACACACATCATCTTGAATGCGGTGTGCTGCTACATAAACGCTGAGTTGAAAACTGAAAAAGGATCGCGGCCATGTCGATACAAAAACTGTCGCACGAAGATTTACAACAACGCCTATTGTCGATGCCGCACTGGAGCATTCGCGAAGGCAAGCTATATCGACATATTCAGTTTCAGGATTTCTCGCAGGCGTTCGGATTTATGACACAAATTGCCATCGTCGCCGAAAAAGCCGATCACCATCCCGAATGGTTCAATGTCTACAATCGCGTAGAAATCTGGCTGACCACGCATGATGCTGGCGGAATCAGTGTGCGTGATTTTGCGTTGGCGGAGAAAATTAATGCTGTGTTGGGATAACTCGCTCAGCTGGATAATTGATTCAAAAACAGGAGCGCAATTCATGCGCTCCTCGGCAAAGTTTCACACTTTCAATTTCTCACACTCTTAATCCACTCCGCCGGCTCATCCCATTTTTCTTCCGCACGCGGTAAATAAAACCGGTTATACCACTTACGCAGCTTGTGAATCGGGCCATCACCGTCGCAGAGAATCGGATCGGCGCGGTAGATTTTTGATTTCCATACTTCTGCGTCCTGCGCAAATGCCGCGATTGCCATCGCGGCGTAATTTTCGCGAAAGCCGGCGGGTAGCGGTCTATCGTCGAGCGAAGCGTCGATAATTGCCGACGTTAGGTCGATTTCCTTGTCGTTGACCGGTGTGTAGTGATTCACCCACCAGCTTTGCCAGGCAATTTGTTCGGACCGATGCGTCATATAAAAATACATGATGCTGGGGCCGTGATACGTCGCTCGGCTGGCATCGTTGCTAGGCGAATCGAATGTCTGCGGCGAGCGGGCATACGGTATATCAACAGGAAAGATGGAAGTTGTGCCCGGATCGGGAGTGATCTGCGCTTCCTGAGTCACCGAATAGGGTGTGAATAAATTATCGAAGCGCAAGGCGCGCCCACCGTGAACGGCAGGAAAATGCCCGACATCGACAATGTTTTCGATAACCTCACGCCCATGCGCGGCCATGCGTTGACGATTGACGATCCAATCGCCCCACGCTGCCGTGTTCCATACCTCGATATCCGGCAATTCCCAATTCGGCTCGCCGCCTTCGCGGTCGTGCCATACGGCGATGAAGCCATTTTTTTCGACGATGGGCCACGCCTTCAACGCGCCGGAGCGCGCCCGTTCGGGAATTTTTTTAGCGTAAGGAATCGCGGTGCACGCGCCCTCGCCATTGAATTGCCAGCCGTGAAACGGGCAGCGAATCGTGTCGCCGACAATTTTGCTGCCGGTACCGCCGAGATGGGCGCCGAGATGTGGGCAATACGCGTCTAACACAATTGCTTTGCCGCTCTCGCCGCGAAACAGCACAAGATCCTGATCGAAATAATGCAGCGATTTGACGTCGCCGACTTTCAATTCCTGCGAGAACGCGACAATGTGCCAGCCGCGCGCAAACACACCGGGAATTTCAAACGCATATCGAACCTGGGTTGCTCTTGTCATTATCGTGCACCTCCTAAGCCGCTTGTCGTTGATCGAATGTTGTCTCGCTAATTCACCTGATATCCAGCGCATGACGCGCAGCGATATAACCGAACGTCATCGCGGGGCCGATCGTCGAACCAGCACCTGGATAGCTGTTGCCCATCGCCGCTCCGGAGCAATTACCCGTTGCATACAGGCCCGCGATGGGTTGATCGTTTTGGTCGAGCACGCGTGCGAATTCGTCGCATTTCAAACCGCCTTTGGTACCGAGATCGCCCGGAAATACTTCCACTGCGTAAAAGGGCGCATTTTCAATCGGAGCCAAATTCGGATTGGGTCCAATTTTCCGATCGCTGTAATAGCGATCGGTTGCACTATCGCCGCGGCCGAAATCGAGATCTTTACCGGTGCGAGCAAATTCGTTATGACGCGCTATCGTGCTTTCGAGTTTATCGGCGTCGACATGAATTTGTTGCGCGAGCTCTCGAATTGAATTCGCTTTTTTCATAAATCCGCTATCGATCAGCTCGGCGCGAATTTTATCGTCAGGCTTAAATTTTCCCGGCGGCATTAAGCCGAGCGGATAATTCTTGCGGAAGCGCGCATCGAAAATAAGATAACTGGGAACACTCCCCGCGCGCTCGCGATGATTGCGCCACTGCGCCTTGGTCACATCCTCATACGGCGCCGCCTCGTTGCAATAGCGATCGCCGTTCGAATCGACAAAGATTCCGCCCGGCATCGATTTGGTGACAATGAGAATCTGCTTGCTGCCGTCGGGTAATTTCAGCGACGGCGTCCACCATGCGCAATCCATGAATTCGAGCGCGGCACCTAATTGCGTACCCATGCGAATCGCGTCGCCCATATCGGCCGGACTCGCGCTGCTGAATCCTTCGCCGTTCGGCAATTGACCGAATTGTTTGCGCATTTCGATGTTGTGAGCCATACCGCCCGCCGCCAATAAAACGCCTTTGTTTGCACGAATCCGTAATTGCTTGCCGTTCTGTTCAACGAGCACGCCCACCACTCGCCCGTTTTCAACGATCAGCTCACGTGCGGAGGTTTGCAGCCAGAGAGGAAGTTTGCGATCGAGCATGGCTTTGCGGCAGCGTGCGATCAAGGCTCCACCGAGTGTTAAGCGACGATCCGGCCAGCCGCGTAACCGAGCAGGGATATCGAATAAGTAACGTAACAACTGTTTGGCGCCGATAAAAAAGCCCTTGGCGCTCATACCCATCATTTCGTGCGCTTCATACATCGTCATCGAAAAAGGCATTACCAGGCTCGTCATCTCCGAGCGTCGCATGTTCGAAAAATCATCGCCAAGCTCATCGAAATTAAACGGCATCGGGTCCATCGTGCGGCCGCCGGTTTTGCCGCCAACGAACTCGGGGTAATAATCGGAATAATAAATCGACGATGAAAATTTCACCGGCGTCCGTTGATCGAGAAAGCGCACCATCTCGCGGCCATGACGAACATAGGCGCGAATTTTCTTTTCGCTGACCGAGGAACCGATGACCTGTTGCAAATATTTGACTGCTTCCTCTTCGCTGTCGGAGAGCCCTGCGGCAAGCATTGCATCGTTAGCAGGAATCCAGATACCGCCGCCCGATAAAGCGGTCGTGCCGCCATAGCAATCGGCTTTCTCGATAACCAGACTTGTGCTGCCAAGATCCGCAGCGACAATCGCCGCCGTCATTCCACCTGCACCGCTGCCGACAACCAGCAGATCCGTCGTATAGTCCCACGTCATAACAACAATTCTCGAATTGGCTTTTAAAAGAATTAATCTAATCTCATTATAGTTAACTTAACACTAAGTACGCAGGTACGAAACCTTCACATGTAGCGATTGGAAAGAAATCGCCAATCCGTAACACCGGGGAAAAAAGGAAGCAGTAAAGGTCGCTGTTTAGAGCACGCGAACGCCGAGCTCGTGCAGACGGCGCGTCAAATATTCGTCGAGATTAGCAAAATACTCGGCACGAATTTCAATGTGACGCCATTGCTGCTGTCGATAAATTTCGACACGCTGCATAGCGGCGGAAATCTCGCCGGCATCCTTTTCGTCGCCGCTGACCTCTAAATAGATTTGGGTTTCGGGTAGCCAGAAATCGGCAAAATGTTCATGCGCGGTCGGTAATCGCCGCCGATGGGCATGTGTTATTCCGGCGAAGTACAACCAATTGCAGACAATCCATTCGTTATGGCTGTGAAAGCGATGTCCATCGAGTGCATTCATCTCGGTGATCGCTTCGAGCAAGTCACCTTCGCGCGGCTCGCCATCCGACTGCAATTGCTGCAGATAATTAAATTGAGCCACGACGAATTCGTTTTCGATAATATTTTCCGGCCAACTGATGTCGGCGTCGCCGTGTTCGCTATCGATTAATACGCCACCCAACTGTTCGCCATCGCGCGTCAACTCCCAGCCATTGAATGTACGTTGCAATAATCCAAGTTCACCGAGAGCGCGTCGCACCATACGTATCGAGAGCTGATATTTGCGTGCAAGTTGAGCGCTGTTGAGCAGCCGATTACTTTCAATGCCGCGCAATAATTGATGTTCAAGAATTGAATCGGGCCAGACGATATAACGGCCATAACGCTTACTATGAATATATTCGCCGCCTTCGAACTCCCCTTTCGCGGTCAGCACCCAGCCGTCTTCGACCTTGCGAATCCAACCGCAGTCGCGCAGCGTACCGAACAATTGCTGCAAAGGAATATCGAGAGTTTTTGCCAGCGCGGAAGTCGAAAGTTTTTGTTGCTCCGCGCTGTTCATATCAACCTTTGACGCTCTTGGTATCAACATTTACGGAGCTGTAGATGCGCTTCAGTGCCACATAGAGATTTTCTGCAAATTGAATTTCGGCGGCATCGAGCTGCTTGAGCAAATCCATCAGATGTTCGTTATCTTCACGGCCGTGCCACTGCTTCAAATAAGTGCCATCTTTGTAACCATGATCCTGACGGAAAAAATTCAAAACATTTTTTCCAACATAGTGACGGTACAACTCGTCGAAATTGAGCTCGACGGCATGCATCAGATTTAGAAATAGTGGCACCGAAAACGCATGATGATTCAACGCATACGCCGCGAGCGCTTCGGTAGTCGCGCGTACATCCTGACCGCGATAACGATAATCATGCATTGCTAATTCGATTTCGGCGGCAATTTGCTCGACCGACTTATTGCCGCCGAACATTGCACTCAAACCGAAGTGCCAGATATCGATGACTTCGAGACGGACCTGCTCCATATCCGGCGTTTGCTTTTTCCACCACTTGTAACCGTAATGCTCGATCAATTCGCCACATTCGATCCAGATGGCGCGATACCATTCGTAATTCTGTTCAACCCACTGCGGATGCACTTTCGTGTTCATGCGATCTTGCAGCGTCAACATCGTGATTAGGGCATTTTTCATTTACAGACTCGGGCTCTTAACCTGCCATTTAAATACATCGTCCTGATGTATTTAGATTTCGCGGCATATGCCGCATGAAACGCGTCCTGCGTTCGGTACTGAATGGCTATGTTAGCAAATTGGTAAATACCGTCGCACCGCTTGCTGCCGGGGAAACCATTTGACGGAAACCGGCAAACAGAATACGGCCCGTATCATCGGCATCTTCGGGCACCACATAGGTAGCTGCTTCACGACGCTGCAATTCCGCAGCATCGACCAGCAGTTCGAGCGAGCCGTTTTCGGCATCGAGCCGCACGATATCGCCGTCGCGAATTTTTGCGAGCACGCCGCCATCGAGCGCTTCGGGCGTCGTATGAATAGCCGCCGGCACTTTGCCCGACGCGCCTGACATACGGCCATCCGTCAGCAATGCGACCTTGAAGCCTTTATCGAGCAATACGCTGAGCGACGGCGTCAATTTGTGCAATTCCGGCATGCCATTCGCGCGCGGTCCCTGAAAGCGAATCACCGCCACCATA
>CBFHCK010000179.1:0-5748 GCA_965653955.1 uncultured Spongiibacteraceae bacterium | reverse complement strand
TAAGCCGCGACCGAGTCCCGATTGATTCGTCGCGACGACAACGCTGAAACCATGTCGGCTCAAACGCGCGATCGCATCGATGCTGCCCGGAATTGGATGCCATTCGTCGAGCGATTTGATAAACGCGTCGGAGTCTTCATTAATGACGCCGTCGCGGTCGAGGATTACGAGCATACTTTGGACTCAGTGTGCGGTGCGGCAGCGATGCTCTCCCACCGCTGCTACCAAGTTCGGCGCCAGTTATTTTGTTGCCGGTGCTAACAATGAAATATCCGCGACTTCCAAAAACAAATTGCGCAATTGCGACAACAGCGCGAGCCGATTGTTGCGCACCGCTTCGTCGTCAGCCATTACCATCACGTTATCGAAAAATGCATCGACGGCATTACGTAAACTCGCGAGTTGTTCAAGACCCTCGCGATATTTGCGCGCGGCGAATAGCGGCTGCACTGTGTTTTGTAATGCCGAGAGTTGTGTAGCCAATTCTTTTTCGGCTGCTTCAGCCAGCAATGTTGTTTGCAGCGAGGGTAATTCCGCACTGCCGCTTTTCGCCAGAATATTCGATACGCGCTTGTTGGCGCTGGCGAGGGCCTGTGCTTCCGGCAATTGCGAAAAACGATAAACCGCCTGCACGCGTTGATTGATATCGAGCGGCTTGCTCAGTTTTTTCGCGCTTACCGCGAGAAATACTTCGGCTGGGATATTTTCGTCTTCAAACCATGCGCGGAAACGTTCGAGCATGTAATCGAGCACTGTATCGACTAATTCCGCTTTCGCGGAGAACTGCCCGTACTGCGCCTGTGCTTGCTTAAGGCATTCGCGCAAATCGAGATCGAAACCTTTTTCGACAATCATGCGCAATGCACCGAGTGCAGCACGGCGGAGCGCGAACGGGTCCTTCGAACCGGTCGGCGGCTGGCCGATGCCAAAAATACCGACCAGCGTATCGAGGCGGTCGGCGAGCGCGAGGCTGATGCCGGTTAACGTGCTTGGCAATTCATCGCCGGCGAAGCGCGGTTGATATTGCTCGCCCAACGCCATCGCAACTTCATCGGCTTCACCATCGTGACGCGCGTAATAGCCGCCGGCGATACCCTGCATTTCGTCGAATTCGCCAACCATATTGCTGACGAGATCGGCCTTGCTTAATTCGCCGGCGCGCTGCGCCCACTCACCATTGCCGCCGATTTGCTGCGCAATGAATTTCGCCAGCGCACCGATGCGCGTGGTTTTATCGAACACGCTGCCGAGCTTTTCCTGAAACACGACGGTCTTCAATTGTTCGCGGCGTTGGGCGAGTGGCATTTTTAAATCGGTCTGATAGAAAAACGCGGCGTCGCTCAAGCGCGGCCGAATCACGCGTTCGTTACCGTCGATAATTTTGCGCGGGTCTTTGCTTTCAATATTCGCGACCGTGATGAAATGCGGCAGCAGTTTTCCATTCGCATCGACGACGTGGAAATATTTCTGATGATTTTTCATCGACGAAATCAGCGCTTCCTGCGGCACATCGAGAAAGCGCGATTCGAAACTGCCGCTCAGCGCGACTGGCCACTCGACCAGCGCGGTGACCTCGTCGAGTAAGTCCTCGTCGATCACCGCCGTGCCGTTCAGTTTTTTTGCTTCGACTTCAACCTGTGCGCGCACATGGCCGCGACGTTCGTTAAAGTCGGCGATCACGTAAGCTTTATTTTCCAGCGTCAATTGATAATCGGTCGGGCTGTTCAGCGCGATGGATTGGTTGCAATGAAAACGATGGCCGCGTGTTTCGCGTCCGGCTTTGATGCCGAGAATTTCGCAATCGACAATTTGTTTGCCGAACAACATCACCAGCCATTGCACCGGCCGCACGAATTCGTCGCGGCGCGCGCCCCAGCGCATGCGTTTTGGAATTGGCAGTTGATCGAGCGCGGTCGTGACAATCGACGGCAATAATTCGATGGTTAATTTGCCGGCTTGCGTGCTGCGATAAACCAGACGCTCTCCTTTGTCGGTCTGGGTTTTTTGCAATTGCGCAAACTCGACGCCGCACGAGCGGGCGAAACCTTCCGCCGCCTTGCTCGGCTTGCCTTCGGCATCGAACGCACCGGCGACATTGGGGCCGAGTTTTTCGATCGCCTGGTCCGGCTGTTGTTCGCCCATGTCTTCGATCAATAGCGCGAGCCGGCGCGGTGCGGCGAAGCCATGAATTTTGCCGAACGCAATGTTCGCCGCGGTTAATCCCGCCGTCACACCGCTTTCAAAACTTTGCGCGAGGGTTTTCAGCGCTTTCGGCGGCAGCTCTTCGGTGCCGAGTTCAACCAGAAACGCCTGCGTCATGCCGCTGCACTCCCTGCTTTATTTTCATTGGCCAATAAATTCGCGAGCACTTCGTTACGCAGATTTTCCGGTGCAAGCGGAAAGCCGAGCGCGCGGCGGGAATCGAAATACGCCTGTGCGACGGCGCGCGCGAGACCGCGCACGCGCAAAATAAAGCGCTGACGTTCGGTCACCGAAATCGCTTTGCGAGCGTCGAGCAAATTGAACGAATGCGATGCCTTCATCACCATTTCATACGCCGGTAGCGGCAGATTTTTTTCGATCAATTTCTGACTTTCGCTTTCGTAGTGATCGAACAACTCGAACAGTTTCGCGACATTTGCTTCTTCGAAGTTGTAGCGCGACATTTCGACTTCGTTCTGATGGAACACATCGCCATAAGTCACGTCGCCTTGCGGGCCTTTCGCCCACACCAGGTCGTACACCGTGTCGACGCCTTGCAGATACATCGCGAGACGTTCGAGGCCGTAGGTGATTTCGCCGGTGACCGGATAACACTCGATGCCGCCGACCTGCTGGAAATACGTGAATTGCGTGACTTCCATGCCGTTCAGCCACACTTCCCAGCCGAGCCCCCACGCGCCCAGCGTCGGCGATTCCCAGTTGTCTTCGACGAAGCGAATGTCGTTGACGAGCGGATCGAAGCCGAGCCGGCGCAGCGATTCGAGATACAGCTCCTGAATATTGTCCGGCGACGGTTTCATCACGACCTGGAATTGGTAGTAGTGCTGCAACCGATTCGGGTTTTCGCCGTAGCGGCCATCGGCGGGGCGACGGCTCGGCTGCACATACGCGGCATTCCAGGTTTCTGGTCCGAGCGCGCGCAAAAATGTCGCGGGATGAAACGTACCGGCGCCGACTTCCATATCGAGCGGTTGCAGAATTACGCAGCCCTGTTCGGCCCAGAATTGTTGCAGCGAGAGAATCAGGCCTTGAAATGTATCAATCTGTGGTGCGCTCACGGCGTCGACCTTGTCCTGTGAAGTGAGATTCGTCGGAGAATCGGGGTTCGCGGAAAAAGCCGCGATTATAGAGGCGGCGCGCGGCTTAAGTAACCATCGCGCGGCACTTGGCCGATTGTCTGTCGGCGGGATGTGTGAGGTTTTCCGCTACAATGGCCGCCTTTTTTTGAGGACCCGTCACCGGTGCAATCGCTGAAATTTCGCTTCGTGTTATTCGTGATGCGTTTGATTGCCGCGTTACCGTGGTCTTGGCTACGCGCGCTCGGCGCGTTGCTGGGTTGGATGCTGTGGCGGTTTGATACCCGCGAAAAAATCGTCACGCAGATCAATATCGCGCGCTGTTTTCCCGCACTCGATAAAGCCGCGCAAAACGAATTGGCTCGCGCAAGTCTTGTTGATTTCGGCCAGACCGCGCTTGAAATGCCGAAGCTGTGGTTGATCGCGTCGGCTGAAGTCCTGGCGCAGATCGTCGTGGTCGAAGGCGAAGAGCTGATTAGTGGAGCGCTGGCACAGCAGCGCGGCGTGATAGTGCTGGCGCCGCATCACGGTAATTGGGAGGTGGCCGGCATCTATCTCGCCGAGCGTTACGGCATCACCACGATGTATTTGCCATCGCAAAGCCCGGAAATCGAAGCGCTGGTGCGCAATGCCCGCAGCCGCAACGGCGCCCATCTGGTTCCGGCCGATGCCAGCGGCGTACGCAGCGTATTTAAAGTGCTGAAAAAAGGCGGCATCGTCGGTGTGCTGCCGGATCAAGTGCCAAAAACCGGGGTCGAACCCGCACCGTTCTTTGGCCACCCCGCGCTGACCATGACGCTGGCGAGCAACCTGTTGCAGAAAACCGATGCCGCCGCAGTGATGGCGGTAACGTTGCGCCGGCCGGAAGGTGGATTTCGACTCGTGTTCAGCGCACCTGATCCGGCGATTTACAGCGACGATCTGGCGGAATCGCTGGCGGGCCTGAACCGCAGCGTCGAGGCGGTCGTGCGCCTTGCGCCCGAGCAGTATCAATGGGAATACAAGCGCTTCAAGCAACCGCGCGGCGTCCCCTCTATCTACGACTAATTTTTCACCCTTAACCATTTCGATGCGATTGCGGAGCTACGGATCATGATTGGCAGAATCGTCGGCGCGATACTCGGCTATCTCGCCGGCCGTTGGCTCGGTGCGTTGATTGGCTACATCGTCGGGTCGTATTTCGATAAGGGCATGCGCAATCTGCGGCGAGGTGCCACCGCGCAAGCGCTGCCGCTGGCCGAGCATCCATTTTTTGCGACGGTGTTTACGCTGGCGGGAAGAGTCGCGAAAGCCGATGGCCGCATCAGCGAAGCTGAGATTGCCGGTGCCGAGCGCATGATGACGGAGTTTGGGCTCAGCGGTTCGGCTCGCGCGGAGGCCATCGTCCTGTTCAAACGCGGAGCCAGCGCCGAATTCAACATCGAGCCGCAAATCGCCCGCTTTCTCCAGCACAACCTGTTTCGGCCAGAATTACGCAGCGTATTGCTCGAATATCTGCTGGCATTCGCATTGGCCGACAACGAATTGCATGTTGCCGAGCGCGAGATTCTGCAACGCATTGCGGCGATGCTCGGGTTTCGTGCCGAAGAGTTCGGCCGCTTGCTCGATATGTTGCAGGCGCAGCATCAGTTTCATCAACGCGATTACGCCAGTTCAACGCCGCCGCGCGATGTCTTGGCGAATGCCTATCGCGCGCTGGGTGTGACGGCCGATACCAGCGATGCGGACATCAAAAAAGCGTATCGGCGATTAATGAGTCAGCATCATCCGGACAAATTAATCGCGCAGGGCGTACCGCCCGATATGGTCAAACTGGCGACGGAAAAAACGCAGGAAATTCAGGCGGCGTACGAATTGATTCAGAAAATGCGCGCGGCTGCCTAACCAGAAATTGAAAGCGGCGCTTATGAGGTTTTGCGCAGCGACTCGCGCTGAAGATGCAGCCAGCGTCCGAATTCCAGCGCCGGTAACGGCTTCGAGAACAAATAACCCTGGGCAAAATGGCAATTGCGCTTGCGGATGAAGTCCGCTTGCAGCGCGGTCTCGACGCCCTCTCCGATTACTTCCATATCCAGATTGTGCGCGAGCGCGATAATCGTTTTTACCAGCCCTGCCGCTTCCGGCTTGCGCTCCAGATCGCTGATAAAACTGCGATCGATTTTCAATACATCGAACTGATATTGGCGCAGATAACTGAGCGACGAAAAGCCGGTGCCGAAATCATCGAGCGATAGCCGCACGCCGAGCTGTTTCAATTCCTGCAAAATCTGCTGCGTCTGCGGATCGTTGTTGAGCAAAAGCCCTTCGGTGATTTCCAGCTCCAGCAAATGCGCCGGCAGACCGGCTGCCAACAGCGCCTGCTTGACCACTTGCACCACGCTGCCGCCGATGAATTGCCGCGATGAAATATTCACGGCGATTCGCAACGGCGGAAAGTTCGGATGCTGCC
>CBFHCK010000178.1:0-5788 GCA_965653955.1 uncultured Spongiibacteraceae bacterium | reverse complement strand
GTTGAAATCGTCCCACTGCTGCTGCCATTCCTGCATGGCCTGTTCAGCGGCGAGCAATTGCGCTGTCGATTCTTCGGCGGTGGCTTCGGTCAATTCCAGCTCTGGCTGGATTTGTTCGAGCTCGGCGCGCCATTCGGTTTGCTTCTGCGCATCGGACTGCAAATGTTCGCGCGCCTGTGCCAGATCGCGCTCGGCGCGCAGCAGGTCTTCGCGCAGTTGGCGCGCACGTTCCTGCTGGTGATGAATGCCCTGCTCGGCGCGCGCGATTTCGGCGCCCAGGGCGTAATAACGGCCCTGCACCTCATTGAAACGATCGTTCAACTCGCTGTGACCATCGCGGTGTTTTTCGATCGCGGCATCGACCGCGCGCTGCTCCGCGATCACCGCTTCCAGACGCACTTCGAGTTCGCCGATCTGACGCTCGCGTTGCGAGACTTCGATATCGAGATGCTTCCATTGCAGAGCCTGCAATTGCGCTTTCAGCAGACGCTCTTCTTTCTTCAGTTCGGTATAGCGCTCGGCGGCCTGCGCCTGCCGTTGCAGATGCTGCAACTGACGCTCAAGTTCATCGCGCAAGTCGGTAAGACGTTCGAGGTTTTCCTGCGTGCGGCGCATGCGGTTTTCGGTTTCGCGCCGGCGTTCTTTGTATTTGGAGATACCCGCCGCTTCTTCGATGAAAATCCGCAGCTCGTCGGGCTTCGCTTCAATCAGCTTCGAGATCATGCCCTGCTCGATGATCGCGTAACTGCGCGGGCCAAGACCGGTGCCGAGGAAGATGTCGGTGATATCGCGGCGGCGGCATTTCTGGCCGTTCAGGAAGTAGTCCGACATGCCATCGCGCGACACCTTGCGCTTGATCGAGATTTCCGCAAACGCAGCGTATTCGCCGCCGAGACCGCCATCGGCATTGTCGAATACCAGTTCGATCGACGCCTGCCCTACGGGTTTGCGATTGACCGAGCCATTGAAAATGACATCGATCATCGATTCGCCACGCAGGTTTTTGGCCGAGCTTTCGCCCATGACCCAACGCACGGCGTCGATTACGTTCGACTTGCCGCAGCCGTTCGGGCCGACAATCGCGGCCAGGTTGCTGGGGAAATTAACGGTGGTCGGATCGACAAATGATTTGAAGCCCGCCAGCTTGATGCATTTCAATCGCATAGAACGTTAAAACTCATGTCTAGTATTTTGATTTTCTTATTATTTTGATGAATGCGACAACCGAGTGAAAACCCGCGAGCGCGTATGGCCGCGTAGTGTATCGGGTTTGGAAAGCAGAGACTACGATTGCGGAAAACTGTGGCTCAACGACCCATTTACAGCTTGCGATCAATCACCAGACTGACCTTTTGCACGCCGCCATCGAGCGTCAGCGTTCCACTGCCGCCCTCAACATCGCCCGGCGCACCGCGTACCTGACCGGATGCGGTTATTCGAGCGATGACCTCCACCTGTTTGAAGCTGGAGAGCGTCATCCCTTTGGCCATCGCCATCGAATCGTCGAGGGTCACTTCAAGCGGAAGCTTCGATGGATCGAGTCGAGCGACCGCGAGCGGCATGGGTGGGCCACCGACGGCGCGAGCAAATACGAAAAGCACGCCCCCAGACGGCGCCATTGCCGCCAGTTCCGGCGACAACGAAACCGATACATTCAGCGTTGGACCTGTAACTGCATCGGTGCCAAGCGCCTCTTTATCACCGCCAAGCGCCTCGCTGGCTTGCGCAATGCCGCGCTCGATCAAACCGGCGGTGGGCGAACCGGGCGGCAACAAGCGAGAGAGCTGGCGCCAGTATTTCAGCGCACTTGCGTAATCCTTGTCGTCGAACGCGGCGATGCCGAGCAGGCCCAGCGCGGTGGTTTGATTCGGATCGATTTTCAGCGCACGTTCCGCCTGCGCCTTCAGATCGGCGGTCATTCGGCGATCGTTAGCGAGATATTGCGCCTGCGCATGTTGCGCGATCAGACCCGCGTCATCCGGAAACTTAAGCAGCAGCTGACGAAATTGATTCGCCGCTTCGGCATAGCGTCCGAATCCCGACTCAATGCGCGCGAGCATGAACCGGCGCCGGCCATCGTCGTCCTGGCGTTGAGCCAATCGTTGCTCCAGGGCTTCGCCTAACGCTTCCAATGTGGCGCGATTGTCGGAGCCGGCGCGCATTTCGCGCTCGCTTTGCTCAAGCAACTGTTGAATCTTCCAGTCGCCCCAGCTGCCGAAATGAAAATAAAACGCCGCAGCACCTAACGGAATAACGACAGCCATCGCGATTAACGCCATCGATCCGCGTCGCGTTGCCGCGCTGCTTGTCGCCACCGAATCGGCTTCCTGCAACAAGCGGCGCTGCTGTTCCAGTTTCAATTCGCGGTAATCGACTTCATCGAGAATGCCGTTGGCAAATTCGCGATCGAGTTCGGCGAGACGCGCTTTTGCGATCGCGATAATTGCCGCACGCGAATCAGTATTATCGCGGCGGGGGCGTAGCCAAAGCGGAGCAACCACGAACACTATCGTCAGCGCGCACAGCAGCGCGGCTCCAATCCAAAAATTCACGCGTTTTTATCTCCGGGATTTTTATCGTCGTGCAGCATTTGTTGCAGTTGCGCGCGCTCGGATTCCGTCAGCTCGGCAGGCGCGGCCACCGTCGTTGCACGGCGGCGGGCAATAGCCATCAGCACAATCAAACCGATTGCTAGAAAACCGATTGGCGCGAGCCACAATACGGCGGTTTTTTTATCGAACGGCGGATCGTACAAAACGAATTCGCCATAACGCGCGACCATGAAATCGACGATTTCGCGATCAGTTTTATTTTCTTTCAACAATCGCCGCAATTCCTGCCGCAAATCGGCGGCGATCGGCGCATCGGAGCCGGCGAGATTCTGGTTCTGACATTTCGGACAACGCAAATCGTCGATGAATTGCTGATAGCGCTCGCGCTGCGATTCATTGTCGAATTCGTAAGGATCAATTGCGGCATGGGCGACTGCCGCACCCAGCAAAAAAATCGATAACAAGAAATAACGCATCGCTCAACCGCCCTGTTGTTCGCGTTGAAGTTGGGTGATCAACGGAGCGATCGTCTCGCTCCATATGCGATCGTCGAGTGCGCCTTGGTAACGCAACCGCACAATGCCGCGCGCATCGACCACATAGGTTTCCGGTGCGCCGGTGACGCCGAGATCGAGTCCGAATTTTCCGGCGCGATCGTCGAGCACCGCGATATACGGATTACCTTTTTCGCGCAGCCACTGCTTGGCTTTTTCCGGCTCGTCTTTGTAATCGACGCCAAGAATGACAACCCCCTGCTGCGCGAATTTCATCAGATAAGGATGTTCGTAGTGACAGGTGGGACACCAGGTCGCCCACACGTTGACCAGCGCGATTTTATTTTTCAAAACATCGCCGGTGACTTCCGCGCCACTCGCAAGATCGGGCAGACGAAATGCCGGCAGCGGTTTATTCAACAATGCCGACGGCATGTTTTGCGGATCGTAATCGCCGTCGCCGATCTGTTTCTGCACGACGAAGAAAAACAACGCCAGCACAACGAAAACAAAGAGCGGAATAAATAATTTGAGGCGCTGCATGAAGGTTCTCAATGAGTCGTCGCAATGGCGTCGGGAACGGATGCGTTTTCGCGTTGCGCGCGATACCGTTTATCCGCAGCGGCAAGCCCGCCGCCGAGGGCCATCAATAATCCGCCGAGCCAGATCCAGCGCACGAACGGTTTGTAGTGAATGCGTACCGCCCATGCGCCGTTAGCCAGCGGCTCGCCGAGTGCGACATACAAATCGCGAAATAATCCGGCTTCAATCGATGCTTCGGTCATCACCTGATCGCGACGCGCGTTGTAGCGGCGTTTTTCCGGATGCAATTGTGCGAGCGCATCACCGTCCCGCATTACCGAAATGAGACCACGTTCCGCCGTGTAATTCGGCCCTCGCACCGCAGTCGTACCGTCGAATTTGAACTCGTAACCGGCTACTTGAACGCGTTCGCCCACGGCCATTCGCACATCGCGCTCCTGCGTATAAACAGTCGTCAATCCGACACCAACGACGGTGACTGCAAAACCCAAATGCGCGATCAGCATGCCGTAATAAGCCGGTGTCAATCGTTTTAACCCGCGCAGCGTATTCGTCGTGTTGCGCAGCTTATGGCGGAGATCGACCAAAGTACTGAGCGCAATCCAACTCGCGAGGCAAATCGTCAACACGACGCCCCAATGGAATTGATTGCCGTAAGCAAATGGAAATGCGAGGCCGACGATCACGCTGGCGATTAATGCAGGCAGCAATCGGCGAAAAATATCGCTGGCACGGCCATGCCGCCAATTGTTCGCGGGACCGAGCCCCATAAAGACGAGCAACACCGACATCAGTGGTACGAACACCGCGTTGAAATACGGCGGGCCTACCGAATATTTACCGAGCTTTAACGCGTCGACCACTAATGGAAACAACGTGCCGCATAACACACTGAGCGCGGCGACTAGCAGCAGAACGTTATTCATCAGCAAAAAGATTTCGCGCGACAGCCAACCGTATTGGGCGTTGCTGATCACGACCGGCGCACGCAATGCGTACAACGTTAACGATGCACCGATGACGATGACGAGAAATGCAAGAATGAACAGGCCGCGCGTCGGATCGGCCGCGAATGAATGCACTGACGTAAGCACCCCCGAGCGCACCAGAAACGTTCCGAGCAAGCTCAGCGAAAATGCAAAAATCGCCAGCAGCACCGTCCAGCTTTTGAACGCGCCGCGCTTATCGGTCACCGCAAGCGAGTGAATCAATGCAGTACCGACCAACCACGGCATGAACGACGCATTTTCAACCGGGTCCCAAAACCACCAGCCGCCCCAGCCTAGTACCGAATAAGCCCACCAACTGCCGAGCACAATGCCGATGGTTAAAAACATCCACGCGATATTGCTCCACGGCCGCGACCAACGCGCCCACGCCGAATCGAGCCGCCCGCTCCACAACGCAGCAATCGCGAACGCGAACGCCACGGAAAAACCGACGTAGCCGAAATACAGCATCGGTGGGTGGATCACCATGCCGGGATCTTGCAGCAACGGATTTAAATCGGAACCTTCAAGCGGCGGATTTGGCAGCGAACGCGCAAATGGATTCGACGTCAATAACATGAACAGTAAAAAACCGACGCCGATCGCGCCCATCACCGCGAGCACGCGAGCGATCATATCGAGCGGTAATTGCCGGCTGAACAACGCAACGGCACATCCCCACAGCGCCAGAATCCACATCCACAACAGTAACGATCCTTCGTGGCCGCCCCACACACCCGCAAATTTATAGAACCATGGCAGTTCCGAATTCGATTGCGCAGCGACAATCGTCACTGAAAAATCGTCTTTTAAAAATGCATAGGCAAGTACGATGAACGCGATCGTCGTCATCACCAGCAATCCGACGGCGAGCGGGCGTGCGGTATTCATCAATAATTCGTTGCGACGAAATACGCCGACGCTGGGTAATAACGTTAACGCCGACGCTAAAAACAGCGACAGGATGAGGGCGAAGTGGCCTAGTTCTGGGGTCATTGAGATCGGTGCCTTAAACCGCGAGCGGAATGGGAAATAGTCGTCGAGACACGCGGCAAGTACATCCCTGTAGCTCGTCAGCGACATCCTTGTCGCTGACGGTCTCGGCAACTATTTCCCACCCCACTCGCTGCATATTGCCAATGCAAAGACTGGCTGATTAATTGGTCGATACCGCCGGATTCAGCGAATCCTTCACTTCCGGCGGCATGTA
>CBFHCK010000177.1:0-5800 GCA_965653955.1 uncultured Spongiibacteraceae bacterium | reverse complement strand
CGTGCAAATCGTCGCGACTTTTTGGTTCGCCGGAAAAAACATCGGCGATCTTTTCGAGCCAGGATTTCTCTTCCTGCTCCGGCCCCACTTTATCGTCAGACATGATCGACAGAATCGCTTTCCTGGTAAGGGTTGGGATAATTCAGCGTGCGCAAAATATCAATTTCGAGCTGCTCCATCGCATCGGCTTCGTCGTCTTCGATGTGATCGTAACCGAGCAAATGCAATGTGCCGTGCACGACCATATGTGCCCAGTGCGCCTCGGATGTTTTCTGTTGCGCGGCGGCTTCCTGTTCGACAATTTGCGCGCAAACCACAATGTCGCCCAGGTGCGGCAGATTTAATTCGGGCGGCAGATCCGCCGGAAACGACAGCACATTCGTCGCATAATCTTTACCGCGATATTCACGGTTCAAGTCGGAAATTTCCGCTTCGTCGACAATGCGCAATGCGATTTCGGCATCGCTGCGTCGCGTATCGAGGGCCGCGCGTACCCAACGTTCCAGCAGCGCATTGTCAGGTACAGCGCAATTGCTGACGTTATCGATATCGAGGCACAGATTCATGATTTGTGTTTATTGGCGCGCGACGAGTCCACGGTATTTTTGACGTCGGCTTTTTCAAGCGAGGCACTGTCGCTGTCGAAGCGCTCGTAGGCTTGCACGATCGCCTGCACCAGCGGATGACGCACGACATCGCGCGCCTGAAAATAGGTGAAGCTGATACCGGGCACGCCGTCGAGCACTTTGATGACGTGCGTCAGACCCGACGGTGTGCCGCGCGGTAAATCGATTTGGGTGGCGTCGCCGGTGATTACCGCAGTGGAGCCGAAACCGATCCGCGTTAAAAACATTTTCATCTGTTCGCGCGTGGTGTTCTGCGCTTCGTCGAGAATGATGAATGAATCGTTCAGCGTGCGTCCGCGCATATACGCCAGCGGCGCGATCTCGATGACATTGCGCTCGATCAGTTTGGTGACGTTTTCGACGCCGAGCATTTCGTACAGCGCGTCGTAGAGCGGGCGTAAATAGGGATCGATTTTTTGCGCGAGATCCCCGGGTAGAAATCCGAGCTTTTCGCCCGCTTCAACCGCGGGCCGTACCAATAACACACGGCTGACTTTATCGGTGAGCAGCGCTTCGACCGCGCATGCCACCGCAAGATAGGTTTTGCCGGTGCCGGCCGGACCGATGCCGAAATTGATGTCGTGCGTCTGTACTGAGCGCACGTAACCCTGCTGATTTTTGCCACGCGGTTTGACGGTTATTTTTTTTGCGCGAATCACCGGAATCGGCGCGACATTGGCGTCGTTGTCGGTGCCTTCGGCAATCTCGATACCGGCCTCGCGCAGATGCAGATGCACTTGCTCCGGCGCGACGGCTATGCCCTGTTGAATATCGTTCAATAAAGTAAGCAGCGCCTGACGTGCGGCAGCCGTGGCCGAGCTGTCCCCTTTAATCTGAAACAGTTGGCCGCGTGCATTGATGGTGACATGCAGGCTTCGCTCGATCAGTTGCAGGTTTTCATTAAAGGGCCCGCACAGTTGTGCCAGCTGGCGAGGATCGGCGGATTCGAGAGTCAGCTGAATCGCTTCAGCGGTGGATGGGGTCGGGCTGTTCAATGCGGCAGTTGTTCCGTGAAGGGGGTGGTCAGGATATACCCGTCGCGAGCTTCCGAAAACCCCGCTGGTTGGGCAGAGAAATGACGGCCGACCTCGGTATCAGCGCGAACCGTCGTCGCTATTCGTTCGCGATGATGAGGTCGCCGCGCAGGCTGTTCGGCAGCGCCTCGCGGATGACGACAGTAACGAACTCGCCGATCAGCGCCTGGTTCGCCGAGCGGAAATTGACGACACGATTGTTTTCGGTGCGCCCACTGAGTTCGCCCGGATCTTTTCGCGACGGCCGGCTGACCAGAATGCGCTGCTCAGTGCCGATCATCGCGGTGCTGATGCGTTGCGTGTTTTGGATGATGCGCGCCTGCAGAATCGCCAGCCATTGCTTCTTCGTATCGGCGGATACGGTGTCCTCAAGCTGGGCGGCCGGGGTGCCGGGACGGGCGCTGAAGATAAAGCTGAACGAGTTGTCGAAGCCAACTGTATTGATCAGCGCCATCGTATCCCCGAAATCCTGTTCGGTTTCACCGGGGAAGCCGACGATGAAATCCGACGACAGGCAGATATTCGGGCGATGACGACGCAACCGTTCGATGCGGTCGAGGTAATCGGCGGCGGTGTAACCGCGTTTCATGGCCGCCAGTATGCGATCCGAACCGCTCTGCACCGGCAGGTGCAGGTGATCGACGAGTTGCGGCAGTTCGGCGTAGACCGCGATCAACGCATCGGAAAACTCGGCGGGGTGCGAAGTGGTGTAGCGGATGCGCTCGATGCCGGGCACCACCGCGACATAGGTCAGCAGCTCGGCGAAATCGACAAGCTCGCCCAAATGATTGCGACCGCGATACGCGTTGACGTTCTGGCCGAGCAGATTCACTTCCTTGACGCCGCGCTCGGCGAGACCGGCGATCTCGGCGATAACGTCGTCAAATGGACGGCTCACTTCCTCGCCGCGAGTAAACGGCACGACGCAGTAAGTGCAGTACTTCGAGCAGCCTTCCATGATCGATACAAACGCGCTTGGACCGTCGACCGATGGCTCCGGCAGTCGATCGAACTTCTCGATTTCCGGGAATGTGACATCGACCAGAATCGGGCCGCTCGGCTTGCGCGCATCGATCATCGCGGGTACGCGATGCAGCGTTTGCGGGCCGAAAATCAGATCGACGTATGGCGCGCGTTTGCCGATGGCCGCACCTTCCTGGCTTGCCACGCAGCCTCCGACACCGATGATCAGGTCCGGATTGTTCTGCTTCAGCTGCCGCCAGCGGCCGAGCTGGTGGAACACCTTTTCCTGCGCTTTCTCGCGGATCGAACAGGTGTTGAGCAGTAGCACATCCGCTTCTTCCGGATTGTCAGTCCTCACCAACCCGTGCGATACGCCGAGCAGATCGCGAATCCGCGCCGAGTCGTATTCGTTCATCTGACAGCCGTGCGTTTCGATGAACAGCTTTTTCGGTGCTGATTCATTCGGCGCGCTAGCGGAAAGACTGTCGGATACGGTGGTGTGCTCGGCCATGATTGGTGCTGCTCAAATAGTCGCCAGTTTTGCGGGTGGGCATTATACAGAGGCGGAAGGGCGGGGCGGCAATGTTTTGGGGTCTGCAAAAAGCAGTCTTTTGCCGGTCACGGTTATATCGCACGACGGTCATGCCGGTGTCATTGCGCTCAATTAGCTTGCGGCAGGACGACTCTCGGGCAGAGGTGCGTCGTTTCCCAATTCCAACAAGGAGATACCCATGCGCCGCTCATTAATCAGTTTCACCATCGGTTGCAGTTTGCTATCCGGTGTTGCCTATGCCGATTTGGATCGCTCGTCGAAGCGTGGCGAGCCGCACGACCGAGATTGTCCTGCCAGTGTCCAGCTCGGACCCCGTCCGTTCTTTCTCGTCAACGAGATGAGCGACAGTCCCTTGAAGCGGGAGCTGCAGCAGTGCGCTGATGGCAAAATCGCGTTCAAACCGAGCAGCTTCTCGATCGGTCATCGTGGCGCGCCGCTGCTATTTCCGGAGCACACCAAGGAGTCGTATGAAGCGGCCGCGCGGATGGGCGCGGGTATTCTCGAATGCGATGTGACCTTCACCAAGGACAAAGCGCTGGTTTGCCGCCACGCGCAGAACGATCTGCACACCACTACCAACATTCTCGCGACCCCGCTGGCAGCCAAATGCACGCAGCCATTCAGCCCAGCGGTGTTCGATGCGAACGGTAACCTGGTGACGCCGGCTACTGCGGAGTGCCGCACCAGCGACATCACGCTGACCGAATTTAAGACGCTGCGTGGCAAGATGGACGCGTTTAATCCGCGCGCAAAAACCGTCGTCGAATACCTGGGCGGCACCGCGAACTTCCGTACCGATCTTTATTCGGGCCCAACCAGCGGTACCTTGTTGACGCACAAGGAAAGTATCGAGCTGTTCAAGAAGCTCGGCGCGCAGATGACGCCCGAGCTGAAGAGCCCAAGCGTGGCAATGCCGTTCGACGGATTCACGCAGCAGGCATTTGCGCAGAAGATGATCGATGAGTACAAGCAGGCGCGGGTGGCGCCGCGTCGCGTCTGGCCGCAATCATTCGACAAGCGCGATGTGCTGTACTGGATCACCAAGGAGCCGGCATTCGGCAAGCAGGCGGTTTACCTCGACGACGCCAATACCGTGGCTGATCTGCCGGGCTTCAGCGAGTTGGTCGAGTACAAGGCGCAGGGCATCAATGTGGTTGCGCCGCCGCTGTTCGCGCTACTGGCGGAGTCGAATGGCGAGATCGTGGCGTCGCAATACGCCAACGATGCAAAGGCGGCTGGCCTCGACATCATCACCTGGACGCTCGAGCGCTCGGGCATCCTCGCCGATGGCAACAACGGCTTCTACTATCAGACTTTCGATAACGCGATCCACCGCGAGGGCGACATGATGCGCGTGCTGGACGTACTCGCGAAGGATGTCGGTATTCGCGGCATCTTCTCCGACTGGCCGGCAACGGTGACGTTCTACGCCAACTGCAAGGGCATCAAATAGTCGTTGCCTGATCCGAGACCCGGCGCGGCAGTGGCCGCGCCGGAGTCACTGCGAGCTGCGGGAATTCCGGATGGGGGTGCGCGGGCCTTGTGCTATGATGGCCGCCCTCGCAACAGGCAGTCCGCAGGTTATTCCCGGCAATGGCAACTATCCCGATCTACAAAGTTATCTTCCACAATCAGAATCAGGTCTATGAAGTTTACGCGCGCGAGATTTATCAGAGCGAAATGTACGGCTTCATCGAAGTGGAAGAGTTTGTGTTCGGCGAGCGCTCGCAAATGCTGGTCGACCCCGCCGAGGAGAAGCTGAAGAATGAATTCGCTGGCGTGAAACGCTCGTATATTCCTCTGCATTCGATCATTCGGATCGATGAAGTCGAGAAGGAAGGCGTTGGCAAAGTGACCGAAACCAAAAGCGAAGGCAAGATTGCCAATTTTCCGATCATGACGCCGCGCCCGGTGCGCGACGGCGACTGATCCACCGCGATTTAAAAGCCGACAAATGTCGGCTTTTTTCATTTATACGGTTTAGATTTTTTCGTATTCGCTCAGTCTGGCAAACTCGATGAAGTTCGTCCCATCCCAGCGCACGCTGTAATGCGCTGCTTGCGTCACCGCGCTGGTGGCGGGGGGGCGAAACAACGCTGCGGCCAGATTGCCCTCCCTGCGTACCGATCGATAGAGCACACCGAATTCGCGCTGCTGCCAAAGGGTGAAAGCGATTCCCTGCGAATGACGGTAGTCGCTTGAATGATGCGCGGCAGCATCGGTTCGTAGGTCTACGAGCTCCTTGGCAAACTTGCCGCTGTAGGTTCGCACCGTCGCGCTGGCCTCTTCCGTGAAACCAAAATCGCGCCACGTTTTTGCGGCGTGGTAGCTCCATTCGGCGATCGCGGTATGCGGAGAATCGGCACAGTAATAGGCGCCGAAATGCGGCGTATTAAAGCGGCCCGCCGTCACATAGCAGAACGATGCCATCACCGCCCCCCAGCCATGGCCAAACCGGGCATCCTCCGGCGCGACGAATTCGCGCCAGCGATGGATGCGATCGGATGTAGCGCTTTCGAGTTCGGCCAGCAGCGCCTGATCGGCGTCGCCGACGCTATCGAACAAGTTTGTGGGCGGGAAGCGCGAATGAATCGCGCGGTAATGTTTCCATTCCGGCAATAGCT
>CBFHCK010000176.1:0-5826 GCA_965653955.1 uncultured Spongiibacteraceae bacterium | reverse complement strand
AATAAAAAAGCCCGGTAAAAACCGGGCTTTTTCGTGTCAGTCGATTACATCGATAACTTTCATTTACTCATCAAGAAAGCATCGACTTCACGCGCGGCGCGACGGCCTTCATCGATCGCCCACACCACCAGCGATTGACCACGGCGGCAGTCGCCAGCAGCAAATACGCCCGGCACATTGGTGTTGAATTTGTCGTATGCGGCGTTGTAGTTCGAACGTGCGTCGGTTTCGACACCCAGCGCTTTATTGACGTACTGCTCCGGGCCGAGGAAGCCCATCGACAGCAGAATCAAATCGGCTTCCCAGACTTTCTCTGAACCGGCGATTTCTTTCATTGTCATCTTGCCGCCTTCGTTGACCCATTCAACGTTGACGGTTTTGATGCCTTTCAGATTGCCCTGCTCGTCGCCGATGAAACCCTTAGACAAAATGCCGTACGTGCGCGGATCAGCGCCGAATTTGTATTCGGCTTCCGAGTGACCGTAATCGACGCGCAGAATTTTCGGCCACAGCGGCCACGGATTATCGGCCGCGCGCTCTGCCGGCGGCTGCGGCAGTAATTCGAAATTAACGACGCTTTTCGCGCCATGGCGAATCGATGTGCCAATGCAATCGGTACCGGTATCGCCACCGCCGATCACGATGACGTTTTTGTCTTTCGCGGAAATGTAATTGCCGTCTTCGAGATTCGAATCGAGCAGGCTTTTCGTGTTCGCGCGCAGGAAATCCATCGCCAGATAGATGCCGTTGAGCTGGCGATTTTCGATCGGCAGATCGCGGCCATTCGTCGCGCCAGTGGTCAGCAGTACGGCGTCGTTATCCTGCTGCAGTTTTTTCGGATCGATTGCATTCGCACCGCTGCCACCGACATCGGCATTGGTGACGAACTGCACGCCTTCGGCTTTCAGAATATCGATGCGGCGCTGTACGACATCCTTGCCGAGTTTCATGTTCGGAATGCCGTACATCAGCAGGCCGCCAATACGGTCGGCGCGCTCGTACACAATCACGCTGTGACCGGCTTTATTCAGCTGTGCGGCAGCGGCAAGACCCGCAGGGCCGGAACCCACGACCGCCACTTTTTTACCGGTGCGCGTTTGCGGCGGTTCGGGCTTGATCCATCCTTCCTTGAAACCGCGATCGGCGATTGCGAATTCGATGTTCTTGATCGTCACCGGCTTATCGACATTGCCGAGCACGCACGAACCCTCGCACGGCGCCGGGCATACGCGACCGGTGAATTCGGGAAAGTTATTGGTGCTGTGCAGGCGATCGAGCGCGTCGTGCCAGCGATCGTTGTAAACGAGATCGTTCCACTCCGGCACCAGATTGGAAACCGGGCAGCCGTCGCCGGATTGGCAGAATGGAATACCGCAATCCATACAGCGCGAGGCCTGCGTTTGCAGATGGTCGTTGTTGACCGGCGTATACAGCTCGGCGTAATCGACCAGGCGCACCGCAACATCGCGATAAGCCTGCGGCTCGCGCGTAAATTCTTTAAATCCGGTTGGTTTACCCATAACTCTTTACCAATCTCTCCAAACACAGGATGTGCCGCATGCGGCGTTAACCACGAAATCAACCTGTCGCAGAAAAGACAGGTTGATGTCAGGCACTAGCCGTCACACCGCGTTAGCGGCATTTTTCATTGCAACGCTGACTTCCGCACCGAGCAATGAATGCGGCAATTGTCTGCCCTTCGCTTTGCGCTCGAGCAGCACGCGTTTGTAATCGGTCGGCATGACCTTCACAAACTTCGCCAGATAGTTTTTCCAATCCCCGAGCACGCGTTGCGCCACGGTCGAGCCGGTGAACTGCGCGTGTTTCTCGATCAGCGCTCTCAGCTCGGCGATGTCCTCGTCGGCTTCGACGCTGTCCAGATCGACCATGCCTTTATTGCAACGGCGCGCGAAATCACCCGCTTCGTCGAGCACATACGCAATCCCGCCGCTCATGCCCGCCGCGAAATTGCGGCCGGTAGCACCGAGCACGACGACGCGTCCGCCGGTCATGTATTCGCAACCGTGATCGCCGATGCCTTCGATGACCGCGCTCGCGCCGCTATTACGCACGCAGAAACGCTCGGCCGCGATACCGCGGAAAAACGCTTCGCCGCCAGTCGCGCCGTACATGACGACGTTGCCGATCAGCACATTTTCTTCCGCCTTGAAGGTACTGACCTTCGGCGGATAGACGATCAGACGACCGCCGCTGAGACCCTTGCCGACGAAGTCGTTGCAATCGCCTTCGACTTCGATCGTTACACCGCGCGCGAGGAATGCGCCGAGACTCTGACCCGCCGAGCCGCTGAGTTTGATGTGTACCGTATCGTCCGGCAGACCATCCGCGCCCCACTTCTTCGCGATTTCATGCGACAGCATCGTGCCGACGACGCGATTGATATTGACCACCGGCAGATCGATTTTGACTTTGCTGCCATTGTCGATCGCGGGCTGCGCCTGACGAATGATTTCGTTGTCGAGCGCTAGATCGAGACCGTGATCCTGCGCGATGACCTGGTGCGTAATCACATCCGGATGCGGCTTTTTCGCCGGCGTCAAAATCGCGGTCAGATCGAGTCCGCTCGCCTTCCAGTGATCGATTGCGGCCTGCATTTCGAGCACATCGGAGCGGCCGACCATTTCCTCGATCGTGCGGAAGCCGAGTTGCGCCATGATTTCGCGCAGGTCTTCGGCGAGCAGGAAGAAGAAATTGATGACGCTTTCGGGCTTGCCTTTGAATTTCTTGCGCAGCTCAGGGTCTTGCGTCGCGACGCCGACCGGACAGGTATTCAGATGGCATTTGCGCATCATGATGCAGCCGAGCGTCACCAGCGGCGCAGTCGCAAAACCGAACTCTTCGGCACCGAGCAGCGCGGCGATCGCAACGTCGCGACCGGTTTTCAGCTGGCCATCGGTCTGCAACACGACGCGCGAGCGCAGGTTGTTCATTACCAGCGTCTGATGTGCTTCGGTCAGGCCCAATTCCCACGGTAGACCGGCGTGTTTGATCGATGTCAGCGGCGATGCACCGGTGCCACCATCGTGACCCGCGATAACGATGTGATCGGCTTTCGCTTTCGTCACGCCTGCGGCAACGGTGCCGACGCCCATCTCGGCGACCAGCTTGACGCTGATGCGCGCGCTTCTGTTCGCGTTTTTGAGGTCATGAATCAGCTGCGCCATGTCCTCGATCGAATAGATATCGTGGTGTGGCGGCGGCGAAATCAGACCCACGCCTGGTGTCGAGTGACGCAATTTCGCGATGTATTCGTCGACTTTTTCGCCCGGCAATTCGCCGCCTTCGCCCGGCTTCGCGCCCTGCGAAATCTTGATCTGGATTTCATCGGCGTTGGCGAGGTAATGCGCGGTGACGCCGAAGCGACCCGATGCGACCTGCTTGATCGCCGAGCGTTTCGAATCGCCATTCGGCAACGGCAGGAAGCGTTTCGCATCCTCGCCGCCTTCGCCGGTATTCGACTTGCCGCCGATACGGTTCATCGCAATCGCGAGCGATTCGTGCGCTTCCGGCGAGATCGAGCCGAAGCTCATGGCGCCAGTGCAGAAACGCTTGACGATCTCTTTTGCCGGCTCGACTTCTTCGAGCGGAATCGGACCGCCGTTGACGCCCTGCTTGAACGTCATCAAGCCGCGCAGCGTGCAGCCCCGTGTCGCTTCTTCGTCGGAAATTTGCGCGAAACGTTTGTACTGATCGCGGCTGTTGGTGCTGGTCGCGACCTGCAATGCGGAAATCGTTTTCGGATTCCACATATGTTTTTCGCCGTTGGCGCGCCATTGGATATCGCCCGGATTCGGCAATACCGGAATCACATTCGCATTGCGCGAATAGGCGAGATCATGGCGGCGCAACGCTTCCTCGGCGAGCACTTCGAAACCGACGCCCTGAACGCGGCTTGGCGTGCCGACGAAACAGCTGTCGACGACTTCCTTCGCGATACCGATCGCTTCGAAAATCTGCGCGCCTTTGTACGACTGCACCGTCGAAATGCCCATCTTCGCCATCACTTTCAGCACGCCTTTGGCGACGGCTTTGCGATAGCACGCAACGATTTTGTCATCGTCGCTGTATTTGGCGCCCGGCAATAAACCATCGCGCTGTGCCTGCCACAGTGATTCGAATGCCAGATAGGGGTTGATCGCGTCGACGCCATAGCCGATCAGCATGCAGAAGTGATGCACTTCGCGCGCTTCGCCGGTTTCGAGCACGATGCCGATCTTGGTGCGCTCCGAGGTGCGCACGAGATGCGAGTGAACTTCGCCGGCGGCAAGCAAGGCGCTAACGGGCACGCGATCGGCGCTGACTGCGCGATCGGACAGAATGATCAGGCTGTTGCCATCGGCAATGGCTTGGCTGGCTTCTTCGCGCAGACGCAGCAGCGCCTTGCGCAGACCGGCACGACCTTCGGCTTTCGGGAAGGTGATATCGATGACGCGGGATTTCCAGCCCTTGTAATCGATGTGGCGCAGCGCGGCCAATTCCTCGTTGGTCAGAATCGGATGCGGAATACGCAGACGATGCGCGTGCTGTTCGGTCACTTCGAGCAGGTTGCCCTCCGGACCGATATAGCACTCGAGCGACATCACGATTTCTTCGCGAATCGGATCGATCGCCGGATTGGTCACCTGCGCGAACAACTGTTTGAAGTAGTCGTAAATCATCCGCGGCTTGTCGGACAGACACGCCAGCGCCGAATCATTACCCATCGAATCGACTGGATCGCGCGCTTCCTGTACCAACGGCAACAGCATGAACTGCATCGTTTCGACGGTGTAACCGAAGGTACGCATGCGATCGAGCAGTGTGCTCGGCTCGAAGCCGTGCGGTTCCTGCTCGGTGTGCAGATCGGCAAATTCGACTTTCTGTTTTTGAATCCACTCGCCGTATGGACGCGCTTTCGCGAATGTCTCTTTCAGCTCGGCGTCGCCGATCAGACGGCCCTGTTCGAAATCGAGCAGGAACATTTTGCCCGGCTGCAGGCGGCCTTTTGCCTTGACGTTGGCAGGATCGACTTCCAGCACGCCGACTTCCGAGGCCATGATGACCTTGTCGTCGTGAGTGATGTAATAACGGCTCGGACGCAGACCGTTGCGATCGAGCACCGCGCCGATGTAATGGCCGTCGGTGAACGCCATCGATGCCGGGCCGTCCCACGGCTCCATGATGGTCGAGTTGTATTCGTAGAACGCGCGTTTTTCCGGCGACATTTCCTCGTCGTTCTGCCATGCCTCGGGAACCATCAGCATCATCGCTTCTTGCAGCGTACGGCCGCTCATCAGCATGAATTCGAGGACGTTGTCGAAGTTGCCGGAGTCTGAGCAGTCGGGTTCGACGATTGGAAACAGCTTGTTGATTTCGGCGCCGAACAGCTCGCTTTTGACGACGCCTTCGCGCGCGTGCATCCAGTTGATGTTGCCCTGACGCGTATTGATTTCGCCGTTATGACTCATGAAACGGCATGGCTGCGCGCGATCCCACGATGGGAACGTGTTGGTGCTGAATCGCGAATGGATCATCGCGAGATGCGTTTCGTAAGTCTCATCGCGCAGATCGGCATAGAACGGCAGCAGCTGGCTCGGTGTCAGCATGCCCTTGTAGACGATGACCTTCGTCGACAGCGAACAGACATAGAACAAGTCGGCCTGCGAATGATCCGACTCGTAGCGCATCATGCGGGTGCCGAGTTTGCGGATGATGTAGAGCTGACGCTCGAATGCATCGCCTTCCAGACCATCGGCTGCGGCGACGAACAATTGCTCGATCGACGGCATCGACGCGAGTGCGGTCGGACCAACATCGGCTTTACCC
>CBFHCK010000175.1:0-5857 GCA_965653955.1 uncultured Spongiibacteraceae bacterium | reverse complement strand
TCCCGGCGTGGCCATCGTTCGTCGGCGCTTCGCGCCGCGTTTGCGCGACATGATGGGCAGCCAGGGTATTCAACTCGCCGATGTCAGCGTCGGCGGTCACGGTGCCGAGCGTCAGCAACATTCGCGTGATAACGGTTACGCGAACAATGCCTTGCCAACGTATTTCGCCGATGACGAAACCAGCGAGCCTGTTGCGGTATCGACGGTGAACGGTGGAAAAATTTCGCGCTCCGCTGTCGACGCGTACGTATAAAGCAGTGGCCTTGATTTCAAGGCTGCTGTTATTTTCAAGATCACTGTGATTTAACGGCGACTGGGATTTCAAAGTCGCTGCACCGAAAGACAATGGATTTTTCAACGCGTATATCAGTGCACTTTATGTACTGATATACGCGGACTCGCTTCTGTCGAGATTCAGTCGCTCCGCAATACCATTTTGCACACGTGACGATAACGTCATCATTTCTCCAGTAATTGCTGCTCTTTGAATTACACTCTCTACGCACTTTTCGAGGGAATCCGCGAGGATTCCGTGGCATAGGTTTTGCTCAAGGCAGTAATGGGCCGGATGAGCGTCGGAAGTTTGGCATGGCGACTAAAGAAAAAATCGTAGAAGAAGCGGAAGAAGACGAAGGCGCAGCGGCGGTAGATCCAGAGGCTGCGGCCAAAAAAAAGAAGCTGATTATGTTGGGCGGTATCGGCGTCGTATTGCTGTTACTCGCCGGCGGCGGCACCTGGTTTGCGTTGGGATTACTCAGCGATAAACCGGCCACCGAAGAAGCGGCGAATGCTGACGCGGAACATGAAGCGGAAAAAGGCGCGCCCGAAGAAGCGCATGACACCGGCAAAAAACCGGCCTTATATGCGTCGCTCGATCCTGCGTTTCTCGCGAATTACTCGGTCGGCGGTCGTCAACGTTATTTGCAAGTATCGCTGGCCGCATTGACGCGTGATGATAAAGCCAACGAAGCATTACGCGCGCACATGCCGCTGGTGCGTAATCGCATCGTTATGTTGTTAAGCGGCGAATCGTTCGAACAGTTGCAAACCGACGATGGTCGCGTGCAATTACAGCAAAAATTATTAGCGGCAATTCAGGAAATTCTGAAAAAAGAAACCGGCGAGCCGGGCATTGAGCAAGTGTTTTTTACGCAGTTCGTTGTGCAGTAATTCGAAGCGCGTTCGCATAACGAAAACATGCATTAATATCGTCCGTAACACTAAGTATGTAGTTACTAAAGAATTCGTTAACCGCTTCATTAACAGCAAGCAAAACAGCGAGAGCGACAGTGCAAGATTTATTATCGCAGGAAGAAATCGATGCGCTGCTGCACGGCGTCGATGATGGCGATGTCGAAACCGATCCGGACGTAGAACCCGGCGAAGCGCGCTCCTACGATCTCACCAGCCAGGATCGAATCGTGCGTGGTCGCATGCCCACGCTTGAAATGATCAACGAGCGTTTTGCGCGTTACACCCGCATCAGTCTGTTTAATTTATTGCGCCGTAGCGCGGATGTTGCCGTCGGCGGTATTCAAATTCAAAAGTTTGGCGAATACGTTCATACACTCTACGTGCCGACCAGTTTGAACATGGTGAAGCTGCGTCCTTTGCGCGGCACTGGTCTGATCATTCTCGACGCAAAGCTCGTTTTTAAACTGGTCGATAATTTTTTTGGCGGCGATGGCCGCCACGCAAAAATCGAAGGTCGTGAATTTACTCCGACCGAATTGCGTGTCGTGCAAATGGTATTGCAACAGGCGTTCGTCGATCTGAAAGAGGCATGGAAAACGATCGTGCCGATCGAGTTCGAATACGTGAACTCCGAAGTCAATCCGTCGATGGCCAACATCGTCAGCCCGAGTGAAGTCGTTGTGGTGAGCACATTCCACGTCGAGCTCGACGGGGGTGGCGGCGATATGCACATCACGCTGCCCTACGCGATGATCGAACCGATTCGCGAAACACTCGATGCAGGTATGCAGAGCGATGTCGATGACGTCGATGAGCGTTGGGTGCGTGCGTTGCGTGAAGATGTGGTCGGCGCTGCAGTAGAGGTGAATACGACCATTGCCGAAAAAGAAATTTCGCTGCGCGATATTATCGATCTCGAAGAGGGCGATGTTATTCCAGTCGATGTTCCCGAAAAATTAATACTGACGGCTAACGGCGTACCGGTGCTATACGCCCGGCTAGGGCAGTCGCGCGGTAATCTCGCGTTGCAGATTCTCGATAAAATCGATCGTGGCAATTAAATGAGCTGACACGCGTTAAAACGAAACGACGACGCGAGTCATCCAGCGAAGCAAGTTGAGGAAACGTTATGAGCGACGATACCGATCAGGACAAAATGGCCGAGGAATGGGCTGCGGCCATGGCCGAGCAGGGCGATAACGAGCAGGACGATATCGATGCGCTGCTCAACGGAGCCGCACCTGTGCCGGTGGCCGCACCGAAGCCGCAAGCCGAGCGCGCGCCGCTCGATGAATTTGATCCTACTGCGCGCACGCAGCGTAATGGCGCCCCCGATCTCGATGTCATTCTCGATATTCCGGTGCGCATTTCGATGGAAGTTGGCAATACCGAAATCACCATTCGCAATCTGCTGCAATTGAACCAGGGCTCGGTGATCGAACTCGATCGTCTTGCCGGCGAACCGCTCGATGTATTGGTTAACGGAACGTTGATCGCGCATGGCGAGGTCGTCGTGGTCAATGAAAAATTCGGTATTCGCATGACCGATGTAATCAGCCCATCCGAACGTATCAAGAAGTTGCGGTGATGGCGTTGCGCGCTTACGCAGTCATCGCGCTGTCGTTATTTTTTTCGGCGCTCGCGAGCGCGGCGGATGCGCCGGCTAAAACCAGCGCTGCGCCCGTGAGCGCAAATCCGCTCGGCATGGTGTGGGGAATATTATTTTTATTAGCGCTGGTAGTCGGCGCGTGGTGGCTTATCAAACGCATGGGCGGGTTGCCGATGCAGCTCAATCGCAGCATGAAAGTCGTGGCCGCTTTGTCGGTGGGGCCGCGCGAACGTGTAGTGCTCGTCGAAATTGGCGGCCAGCAATTATTGGTTGGCGTCGCGCCGGGACGCGTCAATCTGCTGCATCGTTTCGAACAGCCGGTCATTGCCAGCGATACGTCCGCGGATAGTTTTGGCGACAAAATTCGGCATGTCATGCAACAGGTCGGGCCGAAATGAATGCATCGATAGCTTTATTCGCCCGATGGTTCGCGCCATTGCTCATCGCAATCGCAGTATGTTGCGGTACGACGGTGGCGCATGCGCAGGCAAATCCTCCCTCATCCAATCAACAGAAAACCAGCAATCTGTTGCCGGGCATTCCGGCCGTGCAGGTAAAAAGCAACCCCAACGGTACTCAGGACTACACCGTCACGCTGCAAATTCTCGGCGTCATGACGGTGCTGACATTGCTGCCGTCGTTTTTGATGATGATGACGGCATTTACCCGCATCATCATCGTGCTATCGATTTTGCGGCAGGCGATTGGTTTGCAAAACGCGCCGTCGAATCAAATTCTGCTGGGCCTTTCGCTGTTCTTGACGATTTTCATCATGCAGCCGGTATTCGAACGCGTGAATACCGATGCCTTGCAGCCGTATCTGAACGAAAAAATGACATCGACACAGGCATTGGAAAGCGCGTCGGTGCCATTCCATGATTTTATGTTAAAGCAAACGCGGGAATCCGATATCGCGTTGTTTATGCGCATCTCCAACACGCCCGCCGTGGCGACGCCGCAGGAAGTGCCGTTCTTCGTGCTCGCTCCGGCATTTCTCACCAGCGAATTGAAAACCGCTTTTCAAATCGGCTTCGTGTTATTCATTCCGTTTTTGATCATCGATCTGGTCGTAGCGAGCGTGTTGATGGCGATGGGTATGATGATGTTGTCGCCGGTAATTATTTCGCTGCCGTTCAAAATCATGCTGTTCGTGTTGGTTGACGGTTGGGCGCTGACCATCGGCAGCCTCGTGTCGAGTTTCGGTTGATATGTCTCCCGACGTCATTCTCGATTTATTCGCGCAGGCATTGATACTGGTCATCATGATGGTCAGCGTGCTGGTCGTGCCGGGTTTGATTATCGGTTTAGTGGTCAGCACGTTTCAGGCGGCCACGCAAATTAACGAGCAGACGTTGAGTTTTTTACCGCGTCTGATTGTTACGCTCGTCGCGATCATGCTGGCCGGCCCGTGGCTGCTGACCAAGCTCACCGATTTCACCAATAATTTGTTGATGAACATCACTCACTACATTGGCTGAAAGCAGTAAACAGTCGATAGAACAGCAATTGGGTCGATAGATCCCGGTCGATAGAAAGAAGCCATTCGGGCTGAAAGAAAACTTTCCGGACTGAAAGAGAAACATTTTGTTCGAACTCGATATCGCCGCATTGCAACACTGGCTCCGCCAATTCATGTGGCCAATGATTCGCGTCAGTGGTTTTTGCATGATGGCGCCGATACTGGGCACCGCATTGGTGCCGCCGCGCGTGCGACTTTTATTGGCGTTGCTGATCGTGATGATGCTGGCGCCGCATCTGGAAAATGTCCCTCAGCTCGATTTCTTGTCGCCGGCAGCGGTCGTGGTGGCGGTGCAGCAATTATTGATCGGCGTGGGCCTCGCATTATTTCTGCAAATGTTAATTCAGGCTTTCGTCGTGTTCGGTCAAATCGTCGCGATGCAAATGGGTTTGGGTTTCGCGTCGTTGAATGATCCCGTCAATGGCATCACCGTTACGTCGGTCGCGCAATTTTATTTAATGATGGTGACGCTGCTGTTTCTCGGCATCAACGGTCATTTAGTGATGATCGACGTGCTGGCGGAAAGTTTTCGCACGCTGCCGATCACCGCCAATATCGGTTCCGCGCGTTTGGAAAGTTTTACCGGCGCGGCGAGTTGGATGTTCGCGGCAGCACTCTTAATGGCGCTGCCGGCGGTCACGGCTTTGCTGGTGATCAATTGCACGCTCGGCGTTATTACTCGCGCTGCGCCTCAATTAAATATTTTCGCGATTGGTTTTCCGCTGATGCTGGTGCTTGGCATGTTGATCTTGTGGGCGAGCATGGCCGATGTGTTGCCGAATTTCGAACGCTACAGCGATGAAATTCTACAGATGATGCGTGTCTGGATTGCCTAACAACCATCGAATATCTCCACTGGCTATAAACCAAATTTCGATATGTGCAATCGATCTAATTCGAATAGCGCTCCATCGCGGTGCAAGGTGTATAAACCATTCGAGTGCGATGGAGTGCCTGAATGAAACGCCTATTTTTTATTGCCGACGAAATGGCGATGGTCGAACCCATCGCCGATGCCTTATATAGCGCCGGTATCAGCGCGTGGAATTTTCACGTGATCAGCAAGGACGACGCGGGGATGTATTGCCACCGTTCGCGCTCCACATCGCCATTGCATCGCATCGGCGTTATGCGTGGCAGCACCATCGGCGCGCTATGTGGTTTTCTGGTCGGTTTGTTCGCTGCAATCGCAGCGGTTTTATTGTTGCCGCTATCGCTGCTGCAAAATCTCGTGCTCTTTGCGGCAGCCACGTTTACACCGACGTTGATCGGCAGTTGGCTCGGAGCGATGGTGGGCAGGGCGCTGCAGGATCGTCAAATCGCGCGCTTTTATAATTTGATCGAACACGGCCATGTACTGCTGATTATTGACGTCGATCGAATGCATCGCCCTAAAGTTGAGCAACTGTTGCGATCGTTTCCGATTCGTACTGCCAGTAATAATGTCGCTCCTGCCTCGATAAAAATGCGCTGCGCATAACCGCAATTATTTTTCGCCATATCCCGACTTATTCGATACCTCTAAGTTTTCGATA
>CBFHCK010000174.1:0-5896 GCA_965653955.1 uncultured Spongiibacteraceae bacterium | reverse complement strand
TCGAACTCTCACGCCTTGCGGCACTGGAACCTAAATCCAGCGCGTCTACCAATTTCGCCACTTTCGCCACACGTAACAGCAACCGCCGCAGCCGTGTAAAGTTGCCGCAAATCATTGATTATCATGAAAATTCAATGCTTTACCGACGATGGAAGGTGCTGCAGCGGGCGCTGATTGTGCCACAAGCCCGCCGCACCCTCAACCGCGTGTCACCGAGCCCGAGGCAAGGCGAGCAGGAAATAGGCAGCGACAGCATTCGGGTTTTTGATATCGACCACATCGATAGCACGCGGCAGCAATACTGCCTCGTCGGGAGCAAAGGTGTTGCCATTGATAATCAAGCCGGCCCCAACCACCATGCCGAGCCCATAAGCAGCAGCGACGGGCACCGAAGCCTGACTGCCCGCCTGCAACGTGAGGCGCTGTACCTCGAAATCGTCGAAACCGACAATCTGCTCGATCAACCAGCCGCGACCACAAGCAATTTGCGGAAACGAAGCTTCGCTCGGCGGATCGAGTCGCAACAACTCGGCGGCGCGCGCCGTATCCCAATCGTCCTGAGTCAGCACCTTCTGCGCAAACGACAAAATCAATCGTTCATAAACCGGCGTCTGAAACTCCACCGTGCGCACGCCATGTTGCAACGAATGCGGCAACAGACACGGAACCTTGACGACATCGCCGATAACGAGTGGCCGCAGTGCGGTGAACGCTTCCATCGTTTCGCGAGACTCACGCTCGCGGCTTTGCAAATCGGTGGGAATTTCCCGAAGCCAATGCTGCAATGTTTGTGCGTCGACGGGATCGTTCAAGCCGATATGCTCACGCGTGCGAATCGTATCGATCTGCTGATCGATTTCACGCCTCACATCGCGATACGCGCCCACCGCATTTAAATAATCCGCGAGGAAACGCTGATCATCGCCGTAGCCCATGCGCTTGTTTGCATCGAAACCAAATCGGATCGCGCCGGTTCCATCAGGCCACGCGCGTTGATCCACAGCGGTGACGACATACACCTCTTGTTTTTGTTGATGCAATTCGAAATACAAATCGCCGAATACAGGATCGGGCAACGGATCGAGAATTTTCAGCAGAATCGGTTGCGCGCCATCGCTCAAACGTTTTGGCGCAATTGCCAGCAACCACGGCAACGGAATACTCGCATCGTTAATTCCGACGCGTGCAACACCGCGCTTTTCGATGCCGGTATACCAAATTTCCTGACCCCAGGGTTTAGGAATAGAAATCGGTTGCAGCGGAATCGCATTGGTTAAATCGAATAACGGAAGCGCGAACTCGGAAAAATAATCTTCGAGCGCATCGAATCGCGCGCACATCGACACCCAATGCTGGTCGACGGTTTCGCGCGATAGCGCCGTTGCGCGAATGTCGATTCGGGAGTTTTTGCGCGAAAAATAATAAATCGCCGTCAACGGAGTTAGGGGCTTTTCGTCACGCCAATATTCTTCAAATTGAAAATCCACCGCGAGCAATTGCGCCTGATTTTGCGTCGCGAACGCCTGTAGCGCTTTATCCAATTCGTGCTCGGGATTAATAGCGTCGATGCGACGACAGATCGACGCGCTGGTTATACCGTTACTCATATTCTCTCGATAATTGTACTAATGCCTTGGCCCAGTCCGATGCACATCGTGGCAAGACCGAACTGCACATCGCGGGTTTCCATAATATGCAGCAGCGTGGTCGTGATGCGCGTACCCGAACAACCAAACGGATGGCCCAATGCAATTGCTCCACCGCGCAAATTCACTTTTTCGTCCATCGCATCGCGCAGATTTAAATCTTTCAGCACCGGCAACGCCTGCGCCGCAAAGGCTTCGTTCAATTCGACGCACCCGATATCCTCGATCGATAAACCTGCGCGCTGCAATGCTTTCTGCGTCGCAGGCACAGGCCCATAGCCCATGATCGACGGATCGACGCCAACCACCGCCATGCTGACAATGCGTGCTCGCGGAATCAAACCAAGTTCGCGTGCTTTCGCGGCAGACGTGACCAGCATTGCCGATGCACCATCAGTGATTTGAGAACTCGTGCCCGCGGTGACGGTGCCGCCTTTTGGATTGAATACTGGCGTCAATTCGCGCAGCGCTTCGATCGTCGTATCGCCACGAATCGTCGTATCGTCGCGAATTAATTGTTTAAATCCCGCTTCGTCGTGGCCTTCGATCGGAACAATCTCGCGATCGAAATCCCCCGCTTTTTGCGCCGCAAACGCACGCTGTTGCGAACGCAAACCGAATTGATCCTGCTCTTCCCGCGTAATGCCATGCAGCATCGCGAGTGCTTCAGCGGTCAACCCCATCATGCCGGCAGCTTTCGCAACATTTTTACTCAATGCCGGATTCGGATCGATGCCGTAATCCATCGGTAGATGCGTCATATGCTCGACACCACCGACAACGAACACATCGCCATTGCCGCTTTGAATTGCCTGTGTCGCCGTATGCAATGCTGACATTGACGAACCACATAAACGGCTCACGGTTTGCGCAGGCACCGAATGTGGAATGCGCGTCAGTAACGACATCATTCGCGCGATATTCCAGCCCTGCTCCTTGGTTTGATTAACGCAGCCCCAAATCACATCATCGATCAACGCCGGATCGAGTGCCGAATTGCGCGCCAATAATGCATCGACCAGCGTCGCCGATAAATTTTCCGCGCGCACAAAACGAAATACACTGTTTTTCGTTCGCGCCATCGGCGTGCGTGCACAATCGATGATGACCGCATCGTTATCTTGCAATGCCATGATTGAACTCCTTACGCGACGTCGACTGACTCAATACTGAAAAACCGGCGATTCTCCGCCGCCATTTTGCGCAACATAGTGGGCACCGAATAAAGTGGTCCCAGCGCCGCGAATTTATCCGCCATTGCGCAAAATTCACTCGCCCCCATTTGATCGATGTAACGCAACGCACCCCCGCGAAACGGCGGAAAACCGATACCGAGCACCAGCGCCATATCGGCCTCGGCTGGCGTGCCGACGATACCCTCTTCCAGGCAGCGCACGACTTCGTTACACATCGGCACCATCAGACGCGCGATGATTTCTTCGTCACTGAATTCAGGTTGCTGATTTTTTTGTAACGACTGCACCAATTTAAGCGCCGTCTCGTCTTCGATTTTTTGCTGTTTGCCTTTGCGATCGATTTCGTATCGATAAAATCCCGCACCGGATTTTTGACCGAGACGTTTTTGCTCGAACAACACGCTATACACAGGCTTATCGGTAAAGGCAAAACGATCGGGAAAACCGGCAGCCATAACATTCGCTGCGTGATTCGCCGTGTCGAGACCAACCACATCGAGCAGATACGCAGGCCCCATCGGCCAACCGAATTTCTCCATCACTTTATCGACATGACGATAATCGGCACCGTCGCGCACTGTAAAACTGAAACCCGCAAAATACGGAAACAACACGCGATTAACGAAAAAACCGGGACAGTCGTTGACGACAATCGGTGTCTTGCCCATTTTTTTTGCATAAGCAATAACGCGCGCCACAGTCGCATCGTTAGTTTTTTCGCCGCGAATCACTTCAACCAGAGGCATGCGATGCACAGGATTAAAAAAATGCATGCCGCAAAATTGCTGTGGACGCTTCAACGCCGACGCAAGCTGATTAATAGAAATCGTCGACGTGTTCGAAGCCAGCACCGCATGTTCATTTAATTTTGCCTCGCACTCGGCGAGCACACTTTGTTTTACTTTAGGATTTTCGACTACCGCTTCGACGACGATATCGAGCGCATCGAAGCCTTGATAATCGAGCGTAGGTCGAATGCGCGCCAACACATCGGCCATTTCCGCCGGCTTTATTTTGCCGCGCTCGACACGTTCGGTGAGCAGCTGACTGGCCTCAGCCATGCCGGCCTGTAAACCCGATTCGGCAATATCTTTCATCAGAATCGGCACGTTTTTAACGGCCGATTGATACGCGATACCGCCACCCATGATGCCCGCACCGAGCACGCCGGCACTCGTGACGGGCGCGAGATTTTTTTCGTAACGGCGATTCAAACGTCCCACGGTTTGATTATTGATGAAGATACCCACCAATGCTTCCGCCTGTGGCGACTTCGCTAATTTGATCAACCCCTGCGCTTCAATCGCGAGCGCTTCATCGCGCGCAAAGCCGGAGTTTTTTTCGATCGATTTGACTGCCGTGATGGGTGCCGGCATGTTCGGCCCCGCCTGCGCGGCAACAACCGCTTTTGCCGTCATGAAGGCCATCAATCGTTCAATGTCGTTCAACTTGACCGGAGAGTCTTTTTCAGCGCGACGGGCTTTGTAATCGAATTTCCCCTGCGCACACTGCCGCAGCAGATTCAACGCGGCATCGCGCAATTTTTCTTTCGCCACCACCGCGTCCACCGCACCGGCTATCAATGCTTCATCGGCTTTTTTTTCCGCGCCGCTGGCGATCCACTCGATCGCATTATCGCAACCGATGACACGCGGCAAACGCACCGTACCACCAAGACCAGGATAAATACCCAGCTTCACTTCCGGTAACCCGACCGCAGCGTTATCCGCCATCACACGATAATCGGCAGCCAGACATAATTCGAAACCGCCACCGAGCGCCTGTCCGTTGATCGCAACAACGGTCGGCACCGATGCGTCCGCAACCTGATTGGAAACACTGACGGCTTCGTGAATTGTTTTCGCAATCTCTTCGTCGGGAGCGGAAAATTGCGCAATGAATTCGGTAATGTCGGCGCCTGCAATAAAACCCTCTTTCGCACTGGTAATTAACAGTCCCTGCAGATTGGGTTGGGCTGCAATCGCCCGCATCGCTTCGCCAAGCTCACGCAATGTATTTTTACCGAGCGTATTGACGGAGGCATGGTCGCGATCGAAACAAAGCTCGGCAAAACCTGATTCGATTTCGTTAACTGTTAACGTATTTCCCTGATAAATCATGGCCTCGCTCCATAATCAATGAATGATCGGCGGTCGAAGAATGGTGTTACTGCCGGAACCGTAGTCGCTTTGATCTGCAAAGGCAATGCACGATGCGTCGCCTCTAAAAACTTTTCGATGCCGAAGCGATGCGTAAGTTCGCAAGGCCAATACGCTCTATTAATCGGTGAGACATGCCGGATCGAAACGATAGCGCTCCTGCAACCACTCGATCACTTCGAGCGCCGCAGGATCGGCAACGCGACGGTAATCGGCGATCAAACTGTTGCGGTCGGCCGCATCGATATTATCGAGACCCTGAGATTGAAACCGATCGATATCGCGACGCAGCAATGTCGCTAACGCCGGATCGATTAACGATTCAAGTGAATTGCGCCAAAAATTATCGGCATCGAAGGCTTTATCGTCGCGATAACTCTGCGCCAGCGCGGCGAGCGGCAAGCGCGACAGCAGCGGCTGATTCATCGGATTCGCCAGATGGCCGCTGCACCAGTGTTGCAATTGCGCAGGCCGCTCGCGTGGCGGCAGCAAATGTAAAAAGCGGCTGATTTTGGCGCCGTCGTTGACCGGATAGTTATCCCACAGCAGCGGTTTGCGTTGAATTTTTTCTGCAATCGCATCGATATCCCATTTGCTGAATCCTGGCGCAACGACATGCGAACCCGTCCAGAAGATATCGATCGATGACGGCAATTGCGCGCCAAGCGTTTCGAGATAATCGTGAGGCATCGCGCCGAATACTTTTTCGAGCACCGGATCGAAGCTGTAATACGTGGGACAAACGATGAAGCGACGCGCCGTCGAAGCTGCAACGATATCGCCAATAACGTCCAGTTGACGCTGCGCGAGATCGTCGATGTTGCCGGGCATGTCATCGAACAGAATGCAAAAAATATCGCTATCGAGATTATTCAGCTGCGCAATTTTTTCGCGC
>CBFHCK010000173.1:0-5898 GCA_965653955.1 uncultured Spongiibacteraceae bacterium | reverse complement strand
GATGAAGACGCAAATAAGCGGCGATTTGTTCGGGGTTCAGCTCTACGGAATTCTTGTCGTACGTTTCCACAAAACGCTCTCGTTATCGTTGCTTTCGTTTGGCTGCGATCGTTCGTGCGACGATTGTCCCAGCGACCACGTTACAGCTGCCATTGTTATAACTGTATCTGCCCTTCGTACACGGTAGTCGCAGGCCCGGTCATCATAACGGGCTGACCTTCGCCCTGCCACTCGATGCTCAGCGCGCCGCCAGGCAGATTGACCTGCACAGTTTCGTCGAGAAGTCCGCGCAATTGGCCGCTGACAACCGCAGCGCAAGCGCCGGTACCGCACGCCAGTGTTTCACCGGCGCCGCGTTCGAATACGCGCAAATTGATTTCGGTGCGCGAAACAATCTGCATAAAGCCGACATTCACGCGCTGCGGAAAGCGTGGATGATGTTCCAGCTGCGGCCCCAGCGTTGCCACTGGCGCGGTTCGCACATCGTTGACGAGCAGCACGGCATGCGGATTACCCATCGATACGGCGCCGATTTCGATCGATTCGCCGGCGTTTTCGATGTGATAGGTCGTCGCACGGTCGCTCGCATCGAATGGAATATCGGCGGGCGACAACACCGGCGCGCCCATATTGACCCGCACTTGTTTGTTGGGCGTGATTTGCAATTCGATGATGCCGGCTTTGGTTTCGACGCGAATCGTGTCTTTGCCGGTCATGCGTTTTTCGCGCACATAGCGCGCAAAACAGCGGGCGCCATTACCGCATTGTTCGACTTCGCCGCCATCGGCGTTGTAAATGCGATAACGAAAATCGACATCGGGCCGGCCCGGTGCTTCAACCACCAATACCTGGTCGCAGCCGATGCCGAAGTGGCGATCGGCCAGCTTGCGTATATGGCGCTCTTTCAGCAGGACGCGCTGGCTGATCAGGTCGAGTACGACAAAATCGTTGCCGCACCCGTGCATTTTGGTAAAGCGTAATAACATCGCTCGGCTTCCGTGTGGCGCTTCGCCGCGAGCGCGGTGGTGCGCGGGATCAGGGTAGCAACGATTCCCCACGCATTAGGTCGGCGATGGTTTCGCGCGAGCGCACCAGATAAAAACGATCGTCATCGACCATCACTTCGGCAGCGCGCGCCCGGCTATTGTAATTGGAACTCATGCCAAATCCATACGCGCCGGCCGAGAACACGGAGAGTAAATCGCCGGGCTCGACGGCAAGCTCGCGCTGTTTGCCGAGAAAGTCGCCGGTTTCGCACACTGGGCCGACAACATCGTAGGTGCGCGCCACGGCTGAGGTGTTAGAGCGGGTCGGTTGAATGTTCATCCACGCTTGATACAGCGCAGGGCGAATCAAATCGTTCATGCCCGCATCGATCACACAGAAATTCTTGTGTTCGCTCAATTTCAGAAATTCGACCTGTGTGAGCAGTAAGCCGGCATTCGCGACGATCGAGCGGCCCGGTTCGAACACCAATTGCAATTTGCGCTCGCCGATTGCTTCGACAATTTGCTGCATATACGAAGCTGGCTCAGGCGGCTGTTCATCACGATAGCGCACGCCGAGGCCGCCACCGAGATCGAGATGTTCGATTTCGATGCCGTCATTCGCCAGCTCATCGATCAATGCGAGTACGCGTTTGAGTGCATCGAGAAACGGCGTGGTATCGGTAAGCTGCGAACCGATATGGCAATCGACACCGACGATTTTCAGATTCGGCAATTGCTGTGCACGCAGATAAACCGCGCGCGCTTGTTCAATCGGAATGCCGAATTTGTTGTCTTTCAACCCGGTCGAAATATACGGATGCGTGTTTGCATCGACGTCGGGATTCACGCGCAACGAAATCGGTGCAGTGACCTTTTGTTCGGCGGCGACTTGCTGTAGCAGCTCCAATTCGGCGGCACTTTCGACGTTGAAGCAATGAATGCCGATATCCAGCGCGCGCTGCATTTCCGCTGCGGTTTTGCCGACGCCGGAAAATACGATTTTGTTCGGATCGCCGCCGGCAGCGAGCACACGTTCGAGTTCGCCGCCCGATACGATGTCGAAACCTGCGCCAAGTCGGGCGAGCACATTCAGTACCGCGATATTTGAATTCGCTTTGACGGCATAGCAAATCAGATGCGGTCTGTCGCCGAGTGCCGAATCATACGAGTGAAAACGCTGCTCGATATACGCGCGCGAATAAACATACGTGGGGGTGCCATAGGCTTCGGCAATTTTTTGTACGGGCACAGCTTCGGCGAACAATTCGCCGTGCTGAAACTGAAATGGATTACTCATCAAATGTCTCTATTTAAATTACAGAGGGCTATTTAAATCGCAGGCGAACTATTGCGGCTGCGATTGCGGCTGCGATTGCGGCGGTGTTTCGTTCGGAATGAACAGCGGTCCCTTCTGGCCGCACGCACTCAATAACGAACAGAGCAAAGCAGTAATCAATGCGATACGCATGGCCAACCCCCGAAATTGAAAGCGGCGATTATAGCCTCATTGACTATACTGCCGCGATTGCGTTTACAGCCGGATCGGAGCGGACATGCGCCTTTTGGTTACGAATATCGTTATTTCTGCGGTTGTGTTCGGTGCCGTAAGTTCGGTGTCGGCGGATGCGAGGCTCGACGAACCGCTCGCGGTTAGAAACGAACAGCCCCTTGCGCATATCGCGAACATTCCGACCGCCCGCAGCGGTTTGAATATTTCTGCCGGAAACACCGAATGGCGAATGGATATCGATGTTGCGAATAATTTCGTTCGCGATGACAACGGGCGCGAAACGCTGGTGCTCGATGGCGAATCGCAGCGCTATCAATTCGGTATCCGTCACGGCCTTAATGATCGGTGGGAAGTCGGCGTGACGGTGCCATGGATCAGTTACAACGGCGGTATCGCGGATAATTTTATCGAGGGGTGGCATAACTTCTGGAATTTGCCGGATGGCGATCGCCCGGATCATCCAACCGGTAAGCTGCAATTTCTGTATCAACGCGACGGCGCGACGGAATTGGATTTTCACCGCGCCACATCGGGTATCGGCGATGTGCAATTCAACGCCGCTTATCAATGGCTGCATGCTGATCGTACCGATATCGCAGTAGCGATCACGCTCACCGCGCCAACAGGTTCCGCCGACAAATTAACCGGCAATGACAGCGGCAATGTCGGTGTTGCGCTGGCGGCTACGCAGCGGCAGCTGTTCGGTTTGCCGCTGACTGCGACAGCGAATATCGGCGCGCTATGGTTGCCTGAGGGCGACGTATTGGCGGCGCAGCAAAAAAATACCGTTTGGTTTGCGAGTGGAGAAATCGGTTGGGCCGCGACGCAAGATTTGCGATTCAAAATTCAGCTCGATGCCAACAGCGCGCTCTACGACAGCACATTAACCGCGCTCGGCAGCGATGCGCTGCAATTGCTGCTCGGCGGCAGTTTACGGTTAACGCAAAACTGGATTCTCGATGCGGCAATTGGCGAAGATATTCGCGTCGATACGGCGCCCGATGTGATTTTTCATTTGGCGCTTAGGTCGACCTATTAACGCGCTAATAAAACTATTCAGTTAATAACAAAGCGTTGAATCAGATGTTGTTGAGCGCGTCGTTCAATGCGCGTTCGAGACGTTGTTTATATCGCAGGTAATGGACTGTCTGCGGTCCGTTGGTTTCGTTGACGCAGCGGCTTAAATCGATATCGGTGATGTAGCAGGGATAGCGTTCCTGATGATTGCGCTGCGACAAAATATAACGCGCGACAGTGTCGTACAGCGCATCGCCGAGTTCGAGCTCGGTGAACTCCTGATGATCGCAATACACATTGAAAACCAGATTGCCGCTGAAGTCGTAATCGGCAATCGCCTGCACATTAAAAAATTGATTATTCGAGTGCGGTGCGAGCGAACGTCGCTCGATGTGATTGGGCGCAATTTCACTGACGGCTTCGTAATATTCGATGCTGCGCGGCGCGCCCGTTTCCAGTAGCACATCGTGGGTGCCGCCGACGAACTGCGCGGTTTCGCTGCTTTGTCGGAACAATACCGCCTGCATGAATTGATTCAGCGGCTGCAACAATGTGTGTTCATCGCGAAATGGCGTGGTGAAGTTATACAACGAGCCCATTTCGTCGATGACATAAATGTCCGCCTGTTCGCCGCGTCGCTGATAAATGATTTTGATCGCATCGGCGCGCGCGAGCTGCGAAATCGCTTCGAGCAAAGAATCCGGTAAACAATTTCGATCGAGCACAACCGGGCTGAAGGTGCGCTGCACGCGGCCGAGCAATTCGAGCAGCGCTGAATAATTCGGCGCGCGTTGTATCGACGGTTGCGTGTCCTGCCATTGCAACATGTAAAACTCGCGTTGCATTTCCAGTACGTAGCGGGTGGCCGGTGGTCGCGTGCCGCTGTAATAACACGCGGCGATATCCTGAAATAATTGTTCGACGCGCAATGCAATGGCGTTGGCGCGTGCCGGACAAAAACAGCGAATATCGAGATCTGGCAAACCGGGGTGCTGTTGCGGTGGCAGCAGTTGCAGATAATCGCGCAGACATTGCAGCAGCGCGAACGAGCCGCGATAGCTGCGGGTACTGACGTCGCCCCAGCTGTTCAGCGTAATTTGATCCACCGCAAGCACAAGATTTTCGCGCAGGCCGCTGTAAACGAAGCTATCGGTTTGATTGCTGAGTCGCTCCAATCCTTTCGCGCGCATCTGTGCCATCGGATCGACACCGACGTTGATGAACATCTGCATTGCCACTGGGCGATTCGGACTCAGAAAACGTTTGCGTGTCTCATCGTCGGAAGCCGGTTCGCTTTTCGGTGGCGACAGTCGTGCGCGCACCGCACGCACAATGCTGAGTAATTCGTATTCGGTAACGCCGTGATCGCCCGCCAGCAGAAACACGCGCGTATCACCGTCGAGCAAACCGTTCACGTGCGCCCACGCAATCAGCGAAATCAAATCTTTCGCGCGACGCAGCGGCGGCGTGCGCGGTAATTCGGTACCGCTGGTTTGTTCGGCGATGACCGCCCAGGCCAGTTGTTTGTCGCGCCCACTCGGCAGTTGGAAGAATGTCAGCGCGGGCTCGGTGAGCTTTGGCGCGATGCCGGGATTCACCGCATCGATTTTTCCGGCCTTGCGCTCGAAGGCTGCATACAGCTTGCGACCGAGGATGGTCATGTCCTGGCCATTGATCATCGCGGCCGCCTGTGTGCGGCGCGCGAATTCGAGCAGGAAGCGATAGCCGTTTGTTAATTCGCGCACGAGCTCGCGCTGTTCGCTGAGCACACGGCCGATTTTCCACAGCGGGCGCGCATCGAGACTCAGCAGCTGTGGTTTGCTCCACTTCCACTGCTGCACCATGCGTTCGAGCAATTCCCGCTGCCACGATTTCGTGCGCTGCGTCGGGCCTTTGGTGATCGCTTTGCCGACCTTGAAATAGAAGCAGCGACGGACCAGTTCGAGCCGCCTGTGTTCGCCGCGCGCAAGCAGATAACGCTCGATTTTGCGGTACATCATCACGTACGGATCGAGCTCGTCGATATCGAGCTGTTTGTTATGGATGGCACGCTTGAACTCGCTGCACAGCGGCGCGACCTGCGGATATTCGCTGGCGTAAACCTCGGTCAGCAGCAGCTTGATCACCGATTTGTACGGCGAGTCGATCGCCTTGTAGAGCTGCCAGATACCGGCGCCGATGAATTCGCCGGCCGGAATATGCGCGACGCTGCCGAAGTCGATCGTATCGCCGCTTCTGATGAAGCGTTTGTGACGCAATGTTTCGGCGACCTGGGTGTATTGCGCTTCCTGCTCCGGCGGAATCAGCCACCAGATCGGCACGCGCCCGGCGATCAACAGGCTGGTGCGATAAAACTCATCGAGCAATAAATAGTGTTGCGTG
>CBFHCK010000172.1:0-5910 GCA_965653955.1 uncultured Spongiibacteraceae bacterium | reverse complement strand
GAAGTCGCTCGGGCAATGAATATCCCACTGCTGGCACACGGATTTGCGGGCAGCGAAAAACGAGCCGCTCAGACCGACCAGACCCGCCAGATTCGACTCCATCTGACGCAACCACATTTCATAGCGAACATAAGCACCCTCCCCTGCAATGGCACCGTTATCGCTGAGGAAACGATCTTCGCTGGATACTGCGCCGACATTCTCGTCAGCGAAATAAGCGACGAGTTTGCGCAATGCGTCGGCCGGCATCTGCGTCGCCACATCGGAGAAAACCAGAATATCGCCCGAAGCCTGTTGGATGGCGCACCATTGCGCATTCTCCTTGCCCAGACGCTCGGCTGCGCGCACCAGACGCACACCGCGTACGGCAAATTCGCCAACAATCGTATCGGTGTCGTCGGTCGAACAATCGGATGCAATGATCAACTCCAACCGCTCGGCGGGATAATCCAGCGCGAGCATATTGTCGATTTTCTCGCGAATCCGCGTTTGCTCGTTGAATGCGGTGACGATCAAAGTCAGTGACGGCACGTTTGGCGCCGCATCGATGCCACTCGATTTCAATCGAACCTGCAGTTTGGCGAGCAGTACCAGTAACAACGGATAAATGAAGTAGCTGTAGAGAGAGAGAAAAAGAAACAACCAGAACAATGTTTTCAGCATTCGCTTAAATCCTTGCCATATCTGCCGCGGTCGCGCCGACTATCGATCGCTGCTACCATTCGAAAAAATTCCGTTGCATTTTAGTTGTTGAGCCCCGAATTGTCGCACGCCCCCGTTCACAACCGAATCGATGTCCTGCATTTAGCATCGGGCGACCGCTGGGCGGGTGCCGAGGTGCAGCTGTTTACTTTGCTCTCGCAATTGCGACAAAACGATGGCGTACAACCACGCGCCGTTCTACTCAATGAAGGCGAACTCGCACAGCGTCTACGTGCGATCGATGTCCCCGTCGATGTGCTGGACGAAAGTCGCTTAAGTAGCGGCGCCATCGCGAGAGAGCTCATTGCGCTGCTGCGCAAATACCGCCCGCACATCCTGCATACGCATCGACAGAAAGAAAATATTCTCGGCTCTATCGCCAATGCTGTCAGCGTGCGGGCGCGCAGCGTGCGGACCGTTCATGGCGCCGAAGAAAACCCGCCCCGCACATTACCCCAAAAGCTTATTCGTGCGCTCGATCGCTGGACAGGCCGTTATTTGCAGCAACATGCCATCGCGGTATCGAATGATCTCGCTGAAAAATTACGCTCGCACTTCGATCCGAAACAATTAGTAGTCATCGAAAACGGCATTGATATCGTCCGCACCCGCAAAGCCGTTGCCCCCGCCGAGTTTCGGAAGTTAGCCCCGGCCAGCCTTCATATCGGACTGATCGGTCGGCTCGATCACGTCAAACGTATCGATTTATTTCTCGCTATGGCGAAGGAGCTATTAGAGCAGCCAACTGACAAAGCGTGGCATTTCCATGTTTTCGGCGAAGGCGCACTTGAAGGGTCGTTGAAACAGATAGCATCCACGCTCAACATCAACCACGCCGTCACCTTTCATGGGCATCGTCGCGATATAGCCGGTTGTCTGGCTGCTCTGGATGCGATCGTGATGTGCTCGGATCACGAGGGGCTGCCGATGACTGCACTCGAAGCTATTGCACTGGGTACGCCCGTGATCGCGCATAATGTAGGCGGCTTGAGCCCATTATTGGCGGGGGAAGCTGGGGGTATTCTCGTCGACGACCACTCTCCAACGGGTTATGCCCAAGCAGTGCGCCAATTGCTCCAAAATAACAACGTAGAATTAAAAGAAAAAGGAATGACCCGATTGAGAGAGCATTATTCTGCCGAGAGCAATGCCGTAAAAGTTGTCGATTTATATCGCGGCTGCTTAAAGTAATGCCTTCGAACGTCAAGTAGAAATCTGCCCACTCTTTCCAGCACTCTAAAGAGTCTTGGTGGCCCTTTTATGTCAGCATTTAGAAATGTCTTGGTGAGTCTTACGCTGGTTGGTTTGATTGGATGCGGACCAGAAACGCCCGCACCAGAAACCCGTTACCCCTATAACGAATCAGCTGATGCGCATAACGATGTTAAGGCTGCGCTCCTGCATGCAGAAAACAAAAGGTGATGCTGATTTTCGGCGCCAACTGGTGTCCGGATTGTCGAAAATTCGATGCGCAACTCATGAAGGAACCCCTTCTTGCCACAATTCTTAATCATTACGTGCTAGTAAAAATCGACATAGGTCAATTCGACAAAAATATGGACATCGCGGATGCGTACGGCAAACCTACCTCCAAAGGCATACCCGCAGTGGCCATCACGGACTCGACAGGTCGCGTCACAAAAATTATCACTGGCGACAAGCTGGTGGCCACGCGCAAGCGAAGCGATGACGCATTGCTCAATCTTCTCGATGTGACCCCACAATGACAGAATTAAACGTCACTCTTCACACCGTGCTCGACGCAGCACTGCGCGATCAATGGCAACAGCTTTTCGCGGGGCTCTCGCGAAAGAATCTGTTCCAACATATTGCCTGGCAGGAAGCTTTCATCGACGGCCATTACCAACCGGAAAAACACGGCACACTGGTATTTGCTGTTGCAACAATGGGCGACCGGCCCGTCGCCATAGTGCCGTTGATGTATCGCTCGGATCGCCGTTATGGAATACCCGTTCGCGTAATCGAATTAATGCATCCCACCGATATGGGTGTGCGTGATTTTCCAATCGCTGATGGCGCCGATACTAAAAACATCATCGACACCATTTTGTATAAAACACTTCCGGCTGCCGGATATCGTTGGGATATCGCCGAGATCAAAGGTGCGGTGGAAAATTCGACTGCGCATCTAGCATTTCAAGCAGCCGCAGGTCTAAAAATCGCCGAGTACGATCACGACAGCAATCGCCTGAAAAGCGTCGCCGGGCGCGATCAGTGTTTTTCGCTGATTTCAAAAAGCCACATCAAAAAAACCAAGCGCAAGCGCAAGCATTTCGAAACGCTCGGCAAAGTCGATTACGAACTAATTACCGCAGCTGAAGATCTTCCACGCGCGTACGAAATATTTCTCGCCATTGAAGATTCCGGCTGGAAAGGTAGCGATGGATTGAAGACTTCGCTGCGCAACGACATTCCTCAAAAACGTTTTTACGAATCGATGATCGCGAACACTGCGCCGGAATTAAATTTCTGCGCAATCATTTTGCGACTGAACCAAGAGCCTGTTGCCGCAAAGCTCTGTACGAAAACCGGCGATACGCTCTTCATGCTGAAAATCAGCTACGACGACCGCTATCAAGAGCACTCGCCCGGTAGCTTGCTGTTACTGTATGTACTGGAACAATTTTCGGAAGACGAGCAAGTCGATTACATTAGCTTCATCACAGGTCAGCAATGGATGTGGCGATGGAGCGCTGAGCGGCAACCCGTTTTTTGGTGCCAGATATTTAATTCGACAGCGACAGGCCTATTATTTGCAGCCGCAAATTACACTAAAACGCTCGTACGGCGAATCAAAAATAAAGTTCAGCATAACAGCCATGCCGATACTCCTGAACCGGAAAAAGTGGATAACGATTCATAGGAAATTAAAATGCCGCTGGGCGCATTTGCGAACATATACAAACGTTTCGGGCCGATTGCTGCTCTACAGGATGCAGTCGTTAGCTTAATAAATCGGTTCGTTAAATTTCGAATTTTGATTATTTATTTAAAAAGCAGTGCCTCGGAACATACATTACCGCCGGAAATATCGATACGCCTGCTTTCAACCGACGAATTAAATGCATTTGTCGGAAGAACTGACCTGGAACTGCCCGAGCAATTCACCAAAGAGGCATTGGCGAACGGCGATGACTGTTTCGGCGCTTTCGTCCAGGGAGAGCTGTGCGCTTACGCATGGTATGCAACGCGCCCTTCCTACTCGGCCGAAAATAGCATTGCGTTATTCGATTCGAATTATGCATACGCCTATAAAAATTTAACGCTGCCGGAACAACGCGGTCGCAGCCTGCAAAAACTCATCAAAGAATTTACGTTTGAGCACTATCGCAAGCAGGGTAAGAAAGGAGTAATAGTCGGCATCGATTCGATTAATTTCGCATCGCGCGCTTCAACAGAGGGGTCCGGTGCCAAAAAAATTGGCTTCTGCGCATACCTCAAATATAAGAGCCTATTAATTAATTTTTGCTCGCCTGGGGCCAAGCGGGTCGGGTTTAAGCTGGTCACCAAGGCAAAAGCGCTTCCGGCCGACAGTACTATTCGTATCGAAGCGATTACCAACCTGAGCAAACTCCTCGTCGATTATGCTGATCAATATCGGGGGTTTTTACTTAACCTGCCTGATGGCAGAGCGCTGACCTATCGACCGGAGTGGATCGAATCCATCGGTAACCGTTATTTGGTCGGCAATCGAACGCCATTTTTTCTATTGGCATGGCGTGGAAATGAGTTAATCGGGATTGCGCCCTTCATTATCGAGAAGAAAGGGCCGATGGCTGCTTACACTCGGCGTTTACTGTTCTGGGGCGGGATTCGCGGCACCTTGAACAATATGCTGAGCGATTTCCTTGTTCCCAATGAGGGCGATGCCCGTAATTGCATCCACGCCTTCGTAAATTATCTTTATGGGGAAAGCCGCTCGCGTTGGGACTTCGCCGATCTTTCTTATATTTCTGCAGAATCACCCACGCTACCCGCACTGACATACTGGCTGCCCGACCTTCGCATGACAAAAGAGAGCATGCAGGGTTTCATCATCGAGTTACCCACCTCGTTCCAATCTTTTTGCGATGGGCTGCCACGAAAACCTTTCAGCGAAATCAAGCGCTGTCGGCGTAAATTGCAGGATCAGAATATCGCGGTGGAAATTTACTCGACGTCGATACTCACCGATGCAGAGATCGATGAGCTATCCACAATACATAATCGCCGCCAGGAAGATCATCGAACGACAGGCCGCGACCGTTATTCGCTTTTCGAAAACGCCGGCGATAATGCCGCTTTTCGCAAACTTTTAGAAAATGCGTCAAAAACTGGACTTGCGCGTCATTACATTTTAAAAATCGACGGCAAAATAGTGTCGTTTTTTCTCGGCTTTGTAACAGAGCCGGTTTATCTCTTATTCCTGACGGCGTTCGATATGCAGCACTCCGAATACGGGCCTACTAAAATATTGCTGTTAGAAGTCTGTCAGCGTGAAATCGAGCTGCACCATACACAGCGAATTAATCTCTCGACGGGAGAATCGCGTTATAAACGCGAGTTTTCGAACCGTATCATCGACCACCATCACATTGTTATCACAACGGCACACTTGGTCGGCAACATTCGCTTATCGCTAGTCGATATGCTACATACGCTGAAGAGTTTAGTTCGCAAAATCCGCGGTTAACTAAACGCTTTTTTTATATCAACGACAACTAAGGCAGGCTTTGATGTAGTAACTATATCCGTGGAGGAAAAAATGATAAAAACATCCCAATCCACTGCCCATACCAGCATTCTGGGTATCAACTATTTTTTTCACGACTCATCGGCCTGCCTAGTCCAGGGCGGCCAGCTAATCTCCGCACTCGAAGAAGAACGGTTCACTCGCCGTAAACACACTTGGCAATTCCCCCATACCGCCATCGATCGCTGCATCGAGATTGCAGGTATCGACTATGGCGACATTGACCACATCGCCGTGTCGATCAAACCGACACTGCATTGGCAGAAGAAGGTGTTTTACGCACTAGCCCACCCGACTCATTTGCCCAGCTTCGCGAAGCATGAACTTTGGGATGCCTGGAATCGGCAGCGCGATTTTCGGGATTGGTATAAATCGAAATGGGGTGAATCAGGCCCTCCAGTCCATTTTATTCCGCATCATTTATGTCACGCAGCGGGCTCCTTTTTTATTTCGCC
>CBFHCK010000171.1:0-5912 GCA_965653955.1 uncultured Spongiibacteraceae bacterium | reverse complement strand
GGGTATCAGCATTTCGTAAGCCGGCTTACGCAGATTATGCGGATCGTTCTGCTTCATGCTGCCGGAGATATCGATGACGACTCGCACATCCGGGCGTACCGCTGCGGTCGATTGCGGTGCTGCCGCATTTGCGCAAAATGCGGATAGCACGCACACGAATGCGATGAACCGCCTCAATATTATTTTCATGATAGGCGCCGCCTTAGCCTTAAATTCGTTTAATGACAACTATTTATAGCAGTTTATTAAGAAAGGACAAAACGCACGGTAGCCGGAATTCGCAGAATCAGCGCGGGTGTCGCGGCCAATGCCGCCACACCGCCGCAATGACAACAACGATCAGCGCGGCGACCGCCGCCAGTATCAGTCGCACAACGACAGGGGCCAACGTCTCGGGGGTTCCGGTGAACGGGCTCAACACAATAAAAATCATTGCGGGTGCGAGTACATCGCGACCGGGTACGGGGGCGGGAACGAACAAAAACACGATCAACAACGCAAGCAGCAGCAAGCGAATATCTTTTTGCCAGCGCCATGTCAGCCGCAACCAGACGAGGCAGAACACTACCGCGGCAGCGAGATAAACGCCCCACGCCAAAACGTATTGGCCGGCACTCGAGTAGACGTCGATCGTGAACATGCGTTGTCCTTTCAGCTCGCCAACGTCAGGGGCTCTTCGTCCTTCGGCGGCATTTGCAAATAAAACCCATTTTTCTCGATCGCTTCGAGCACGGCATTCACATCGGCATGCGCAAGTTTGCGCTCGGAATGAAGTAGCAATGCCATCGCGAACTGCGGGCGACCGAAGTTTTGCAATAACGCTTCCGGCACCCGCGCGAGGTCTTCTTTTTTATCGACATAGAGGTACATGCCGTCGACGCGACCACTGCGGTAAATAGAGCAAATTCGTTTCATTGTGGATTTCGTTTCATTTCTATAGTGAAGGCATACGCCAATTAAAGGATAGCTTTACATCCGCTGATATAACGCGAGCAGAGGCTCGCCGATGATCGGTAAACGCCAGCCGCGCAATGAGTCTGACAATTCACCCGTGCGCAGCAACATTTCACAATCGCGTTTGCGCGCAAGCAATTCGGCAGGAATATCCAGTTCGCGCGCCCGCTCATCGATCAGCTGCCGTAATTTTTTAAGCCGATCGCCCCACTCGCGCGGCAATGGTGCCACAGGCGGCTCCGGCCAGTCGGTTGCAGGCAATTGCTGCGCGACTTCGACAATACCCAGAATATTTTCGCCATCGACGCGCTGCGTTTGCGGATGCAGTTCAGGTACCGCGCTCAATTCGGCGACGTTGCGCGGCAATAAACGAGCGATATCGATGCACTGCGCATCCTTCACGATGCGGCCGCGCGGTACATTACGCCGACGCGCTTCGCGTTCGCGCCACACGCACAGATCGCGCAGCGCAGCGACTTGCGCGCCACGCAAACGCCAGCCGCCGCTGAGCTTCAAATAATAATATTCAGGTGCGATGGCATCGCGACTGGCCGCGATAGTGCCGGCGCCTTCTTGCAGCCACCAATCGAAGCGATTTTTCTGCTGCAAACGTTCGGCAATCACTTCGAATATTGGCGGCAGATAAGCGACATCGAGCGCGGCGTAATGACATTGCTCGGCGCTCAACGGTCGACGCAACCAATCGGAACGCGTTTGCTCTTTGCCGACTTCAATGTCGAGACAGGCTTTCACTAACGCTTGATAACTTAAGCTGAAACCGAAGCCCGCGAGCGCCGCGCCGATTTGAGTATCGAGCAACGGCTGCGGCAACGTATTGCATAGCCGCGAGAACACTTCGAGATCTTCGCTGCATGCGTGCAGCAATTTATATGACGAGTTATTCAGCAGCGTTTGCAGCGGCGTCCAATCGTCGATCTTCAGCGGGTCGATCAGATATTGACGCTGGCCGTTGCCGAGCTGAATTAAACCAGCGATCGGATAAAACGTCGTCTCGCGTTGAAACTCGGTATCGAGCGCCAGCAACCGTGCATCGGCGCAGTGCTCGGCGACCTCGGCAAGTTGCGCATTACTGTCGATATAAACGAAATCCGCTTCGCTCATTCGACAACACGCCGCCCGCTCAACGCGTGCGCCAAGGTTCCGCTGTCGACGTATTCGAGTTCGCCGCCAAGCGGCACGCCATGGGCAATGCGCGATACCACGACACCGCGCACTTTTAGCTGCTCGGTAATGTAGTACGCAGTGGCTTCGCCTTCGACGGTGGGATTGGTAGCGAGAATCACTTCTTTGATTTTTTGCGACTGCTCCGATCGCGCATCGACGCGTTCGAGTAAGCGATCGATGCCGATTTCCTCGGGCCCGATACCATCGATCGGCGACAAATGTCCCATCAGCACGAAATAGACACCGCGATAACTGCCGGCCTGCTCCAGTGCGAGGACATCGGCGGGCGACTCGACAATGCACAACGTTTGCCGATCGCGGCGTGCATCGCTGCAAATACCGCATATCTCCAGCTCGGAAAGCGTGTTGCATTGCCGGCAATGACCGACCTGCGTCAACGCGATCTGCAAAATTTCCGCGAGCTGCATACCCGCTTCGCGATTGCGTTCGAGCAAGTGAAACGCCATGCGTTGCGCGGACTTCGGCCCGACGCTGGGCAAACAACGCAGCGCCTGCACCAGCTGATCGATCAGAGGACTAAATTTCATCGACAAATAACTTTTTGACCCGATAGCCCAATACATCGTCCTGATGTGGTGGGTTTTCGCGGCAAATGCCGCATAAAACGCATCGTGCGCTTGTTATTGACCGGTATATTTCTGTATCGGATTAATAATCAGAACGGCATTTTAAAGCCGCCGGGAATATTCATTCCCTGCGTCATGCCCGACATTAAATCGCGATTGCTTTCTTCGACACGGCGCACCGCATCGTTGACCGCCGCTGCGAGTAAATCTTCGAGCACCTCTTTATCTTCTTTCAACAGCGATGGATCGATGCTGATACGGCGCACATCGTGCCGTCCTGTCATCACCACTTTCACCAAACCCGCGCCGGATTCACCGGTCACCTCGATGCTGGCAATCTTCTCCTGCGCTTTTTGCATCTGCTCTTGCAGTTGCTGCGCCTGTTTCATCAACTCGCCGATATTCGGTTTCATGATTGGTACCTCTCAATTACTCTCAATTATTTCTCAATTACCAACGCAAGATGCGTTGTGGCGGCCACACCGCGTAATCGGAATACATCACGACGATGTATTCCGATGTTGGTTAATGGTCTTCGAGCGGCTCGATGGAGTTTTCGTCAATCGTCGCGCCGAAAGTCTCTTGCAGCATTTGCACGTTCGGATCGTCATGTATGAGCTGACGCGCATGTGCCAAACGCTGCTGTCGTAGACGCTCGCGATACGCCGCCGGCGTTTCAATCTGCGGATCGCCGACGGTAATTTCAATGCGAATCGGTTGCGCAAACACGCGGCTGAATTGTTCCGTTAGACGCTGCGTATGCGCCGTATCGAAAAACGAAGCGTGCTGCCGATCAAGCGTGAATTGCAGGTGTGTATCGGAGCGCGCATCGAGACAGCAATTCGCCGCGATATTACCGAGAACGCCACCAATGCCGAAATCCGCAAAGCGTTCGATCCACATCGCATTGTCGAGCTGTTCGAGTACGAGCGGCGCGGCGATTGCGGCGGGCTTTGTCGCCTCGCTTTTCGCAGCCACCTCAATCGGAGCGACTATCGGCTGCGCGACGGCCGCCGGCGCGGGCGCCTGCATGCGCTGCGGAGTGGGGTTTTCCACAGCACGCAATATCGGCTTTGACGTGGCAATCGGTTGAGCTGCCGCCGCAGCGGCCGTTCGATTCGACCCGCTGGCCAGACTGGACACGGGAGCGGCTGGCGCCGCGATGGGCGCCTCAGGCTTTTTTGCGGGAGCAGCCTCAGCGCGCACCGTGTCGGCATCACCCAACGTAGCGCGCGGGGGCTGCGGAATGCCCTGCGGCTTGAACGCGAGCATGCGCAGCAAGGTCATTTCGAGCCCGCTGCGCGGATCGGCGGCGAGCGGTAAATCGCGGCGGCCGTTCATCGCAATCTGATAAAACAATTGCACATCTTCGCCGGCAAGCTTTTCGGCCAGCGCGACGATGCGGTCGCGGTCGCCCTGACTGTTATCGAGCGCAGCCGGCACTGCCTGCGCAATCGCGATCCGATGCAGCACAATCAACAATTCTTCGAGCACTGCGGAAAAATCGGTGGCGTGTTCGGCGATGCGCGCGACGGAGGCAAGCAATGTTGCACCGTCCATCGCCGCGAGCGCATCGATCAGCTCGAACGCGACACCGCGATCGATACTACCAAGCATCGAGCGAACGTCCGGCTCAGCCACTTTGCCCGAACCAAAGGCAATCGCCTGATCGGTCAGGCTCAACGCATCGCGCATCGAGCCATCGGCGGAACGGCCGAGCAGCCACAGCGCCGGTTCTTCGAACGCGACCATTTCCTGTTCGAGCACGTGCGAAAGATGGTGCACGATGCGCTCGGGCGTCATGTTCTTCAGATTGAATTGCAGACAGCGCGACAGAATCGTCGCCGGCAGCTTTTGCGGATCGGTGGTCGCCAGCAGGAACTTCACATGCGGCGGCGGCTCTTCGAGTGTTTTCAGCAGCGCATTGAAACTGTGCGTGCTGAGCATGTGCACTTCGTCGATCAGGTAAACCTTGTAACGACCGCGCGTCGGCGCGTATTGGACGTTCTCCAGCAAATCGCGCGTGTCTTCGACTTTGGTGCGAGATGCTGCATCGACTTCGATCAGATCGATAAAACGACCTTCAGCAATTTCCAGACATGCGCCGCAGGTTCCGCACGGTTCGGAACTGACACCGACTTCGCAGTTCAGACACTTGGCGAGGATGCGGGCGATCGTTGTTTTACCGACGCCGCGGGTGCCGGTAAACAAATAGGCATGGTGCAGGCGATTGTGGTCGAGCGCATTGATCAGCGCCCGTAACACATGCTCCTGCCCTACCATTTCGCGAAAGGTTTTCGGGCGCCATTTGCGCGCCAGTACCTGATAGCTCATGCCGGGATTCTGTGGGTTGCGAGAGAGGCGCAAGCATACATCAGCGAGCGCCGTGCGTCAGTGCGAGCAAAGCGCTTCAATTGCCATTGCCTATCAATGTCAGTGAAAAATCCGATTAGCCCTATCACCATCGCCCCGCCTAAGCTAACCCCGTCGCAACAAATCAGTCACGTTAAGAACCTCCATTCAATCAACTGTCAGGAGCACAACCATGTCGTTAATCAACAGCGAAGTTAAACCGTTCAAAGCAACCGCGTACCACAACGGCAAGTTCGTTGACGTCAGCGAAGCCGACATGAAGGGCAAATGGTCGGTCGTATTCTTCTACCCCGCTGACTTCACTTTCGTGTGCCCCACCGAACTCGGCGATCTGGCCGATAACTATGCCGAATTCCAGAAGCTGGGCGTCGAAATCTACGCGGTATCGACCGACACGCATTTCACGCACAAAGCGTGGCATGACACCTCGGACACGATTCGCAAACTGCAGTACCCGATGATCGGCGATCCGACCTGGGTGCTGTCGAAGAACTTCGATGTGCTGATCGAAAGCGAAGGGATGGCGGATCGCGGTACGTTCGTGATCGACCCCGATGGGCGCATCCAGATCGTCGAAATTACCGCCGGCGGTATCGGCCGCGATGCCAGTGAACTGTTGCGCAAGGTAAAAGCCGCGCAGTACGTGCACTCGCATCCCGGTGAGGTTTGCCCGGCGAAATGGCAGGAAGGCGAAGCCACGCTGGCACCATCGCTGGATCTGGTCGGCAAGATTTAAACAACCCCAACCCAGAAGGCTCAGAAAACGGCTTCCTCTCACGAGGAGGGAGCCGATCGAATCGCGGAGGCGAACAT